>CAYOCN010000001.1:0-11000 GCA_964402525.1 uncultured Candidatus Saccharibacteria bacterium
TTTCTCATTAAATTTCCTCCGTTTCTTTAGCTACATCTGGGGTAATATCTGTTTCATGTAGATCAGATAAGTCACCCTTTTCTAAAACTTGTTTGTCTGGAACTAAACCTGTATCAATAATATCTTTTTTGATTTCAGGCGTTATAGTATCATCGTCAGAATTTTCATCATAAACGTAGCCATCGCTAGAAAGTGCTTCT
Organism: uncultured Candidatus Saccharibacteria bacterium; assembly: GCA_964402525.1. GTDB lineage: Bacteria > Patescibacteriota > WWE3 > UBA101185 > UBA10185 > CAYOCN01. The sequence continues at coordinate 201 of CAYOCN010000001.1, forward strand.
AATCCCAAACCCAAACCATTTAATTTTCTAACAAGAAGTTTAAAGGTTTCCGGAACTCCTGATTCAGGAATAACTTTATTTTGGATTATTGCACTGTAAGCATGGGTTCTACCAATCATATCGTCAGATTTGATGGTTAACATTTCTTTTAACATATGAGCAGCACCATAAGCTTCAAGTGCCCATACTTCCATTTCTCCAAATCTCTGTCCACCAAATTGAGCTTTACCACCTAGTGGCTGTTGTGTAATTAAGGAATAAGGTCCTGTGGATCTAGCATGTGTCTTTTCCTCACTCATATGAATAAGTTTAAGAATGTATGTATCACCAACAACAATTTCCTCGTCATAGTATTCACCAGTGGCACCATCGATTAATTTCATTTTTCCACTTACGGGTAAACCAGCTTTTTTAAGTTCATCAACAACCAAATTCTCTGGAATTTCTTGTAAAGATGGGACTTCAAAATATTTTCCGGTTTTCTTACCTGCCATACCTAAAGAAGCTTCAAGTATTTGACCAACGTTCATACGTTTTAAAACTGCTTCTGAAGAGAATATAACGTCAACAGGTGTACCATTTGCCATCATAGGCATATCAATTGAAGGAATTATTGCAGAAATAACACCTTTGTTACCGTGTCTACCAGCCAACTTATCACCAACTTCAATGTTTTTTTGTTGAGCTACATATACTGTAATCTCTTCAAGAACACCTGCTGGTAATGCACCGTTAGTATCTTTGCTAATTCTTCTAACACCTATAACAACACCGTGTTGTCCATGAGGCATGTATAAAGAGTTATCTCTAACGTCTTTAGCTTTTTCACCAAATATTGCTCTTAAAAGTCTTTCTTCTGCGGTTAAATCGACATCACCTTTTGGAGCGATTTTACCTACTAAAATATCGTTTGATTTTACTTTAGAACCAATAACCACAATTCCATCATCATCTAAGTTTCGTAAAGATTCTTCTGATACGTTTGGAATATCGCGAGTAATTTCTTCAGGTCCTAATTTTGTTTCAACAACTGATAGTGTGTAGTTTGAAATATGAATAGAAGACAATAAATCTTCTCTTACAATTCTATCGGAAATGACAATACCATCTTCGAATTCTAAACTCTTAAACATCATGTAAGCAACTTTAAGGTTGGTACCTATGGATAAGTCACCATCTACTACACTAGGTCCTTCAATTAATACGTCACCTTTTTTAACTTCTTGACCTGTTGTAACTTTAACAACCTGATTGAAGCAGGTTTTCATATTTGTTTGAATAAATTTTCCGCATTTATATTCTACTTTGTTTGCTTTTTTACTATCAGTACCGTATTTAACTATTACTTTAATTCCATCAGCAAATTCAACAACACCATCATCTTCAGCTTCAATTAAAGCATCTGTATTTTGAGCTAACTCGTGTTCAATACCAGTACCTACATAAGGTCTTTCGTGTTTTATCAAAGGAACTGCTTGGTTCATTTGTTGGGTACCCATCAAAGCTCTAGAAACGTCATCGTTTTGTAAGAAAGGAATCATACCTGCTGATATACCAACAACTTGTCGAGGAACAACTTCAATGTATTCTGCTAAAGCAACGTCACCAAGGAAAAATTCTCCAGATCTTCTAAGAGGAACTTGGCTTTCTAAAATGTAACCTTTATCATCAATATCAACAGACTGATCCGTAATGTAAGTGTGTTCTTCATCATAAGCAGCTAAATAAACTACTTCATCAGTTAATTTGGTACCTTTAGCATCTTTTATTAATTTAATGTAAGGAGTTTCAATAAAACCGTAATTGTTTATTTTTGCATACATTGCCAAGTAGTTAATAAGACCAACGCTTTGACCTTCTGGAGTTCTAACTGAACAAATACGACCAAAAGAAGAGTAGTGAACGTCTCTAACAGACATGCTGGCTCTTTCTCTTGTTAAACCACCGGGTCCTAAAACGGAAAGTCTTCTCAAATGATCTAAAGCAGTTAAAGGATTTTGTTGATCTTGAAGTTGCGATAATTGGCCAGTAGCAAAGAAGCTATGCACTGCTGCAGTAATAGCTCTGGACGAAATCAATGAAGATGGTTCTGGAAGTTCTTCTCTTGGAGCCATGCTCATTCTTTCTTTTACATTTTTTTCCATTCGCAAAAATCCAATTCTCATCTGCCATTGTAATAATTCACCAATGCTTTTAACTCTTCTATTTCCTAAAAAATCGATATCACTAATGTCACCGATTCCATTGTTTAATTCAATAATTCTGGAAACTATTCTTATTAAATCTTGTAATTGTAAAAGTCTATGTTTTGGATCATTAGTAAAGTTCAAACCTAATGTTTGATTTAGTTTAAATCTACCAACAGAACCTAAGCTATAACGTCTAGTATTGAAAAACATAGCGTCTACTAAACTTCTAGCATTTTCAATAACTAGTGGTTCACCAGGTCTCATTTTTCTGTAAACTTCCAAACAAGCTTCGTCGTAGGAAGAAGCTGGGTCTTTTGATAATGTTTCTTCAATATATTTAATTTCTGGATTGGTTTCTACACCAGAAAAAGCTTCTCTTACTTGATCATCTGTCTCTAAACCAAATATTCTTAATAAAGTAGATATAGTAATCTTTCGTTTTCTATCAATTCTTACACTAATAACACCACTTCTAGCGGTTTCTATTTCTAACCAAACACCACTTCGTGGAAGAATTTTTGCACCTGCTAAAAATTGTCCTGTTATTGGTGAATTTTCACCCATAAATAAAACACCTTCAGCACGTGTTAACTGATTAACAATTACTCTTTCTACACCATTAATAATAAAGGTTCCTCTTTTAGTCATGAGAGGAATATCACCCATATATATTGTTTGTACTTTGGATTGTTTTTTGATTGGATCCTCAAGTGTGGCTTTTAAATACCAAGGAGCATCGTATGTTCTTCTGGAATTTTTTGCTTCAGCTGGAGTGAGATTTGATTTTTCTATAGTAGGAGCAGATAAGGTTACAACCCATCCTCTTCCCGATATGTCTTCGATAACACCAAGTTCATCTAGAATTTCTTGAAGGCCATCGTTTTTTAACCATTCAAAGGAATCTAACTGAACTGAAACTAAATTTGGTAAAGGTAGAACTATTTTTCTTTTTGAAAAAGTATGTCGCATTAATTTTATTTTTTTTGATCAAAAATTCAAATACTAGTTGACGTCTCTTTATTTAAAAGTTGCCACAAAAGCAACATCTATACTGCCGGGAGACGAAGCAAAGATTATCATGGCAGTAAAAAGGTGTCAATACTTTTATATTACTTTATAAACCCCATTTTTGACAATGGCCAAAACCTAAAAACCACTCGCCCAACAATTTGATCTTCTTTTATAACACCTAAAAATCTAGAATCATAGGAAACATCTCTATTATCACCTAAAGCCACATACGTACCAGGTTCAATTTTGATAGAACGCCCTTCTTGTATCTCGGAACCACCTTTTGTACACACATTACTATCTAAATAGGTTTCCTCTAGTTTAAATTTTTCCCCGTCACGACTTACATAAACCTTACAATCATAAACTTTGAAAATATCTCCAGGTATACCAATGATGCGTTTAATAAGGTGTTTGGAACTTCCTTCTGGTTTAAAAACCACAACCTCACCACGTTTAAAATCTTTTTCAATCACTTTTGAGATACGATCAACTAAAATTCGCTCTTCAGAATGAAAATTAGGCTCCATGCTACTACCCCAAACCATCTCTGGTAACGCAATGGTCATATACAAAACCATTAAAACTACCAAAGAACTTAACGCGGTTTCAATAAAATCTAAAATAATACGTTTCATATTACTGCTTTCCATGGCAATTTTTGTACTTTTTGCCACTTCCACAAGGACACATATCATTCCTACCTACTTTAGCCGCACCTGATTTTACTTGTTCAACTTTTACATTTGTATTAAAGGCAACACCTTCGTTTAGAGCATTCATCTCATCGGACACACCACTTTCAAGTTCACCTTTTTTATATTGAGCACGTTCGAGCATGTTTCTAAACAAGGCTTCCTCTTTTTGGGAAAAGTTTTTAGTAACATTAACAATACGCTCTGAAATAGTTGTGTACATACGAGAAATTAAAATTTCAAATCGTTCGTGACCTTCTCTTTTATATTCCACCATAGGATCACGTTGCGCATAACCACGTAAACCAATTCCATCTCTAACTTGATCCATATCCACCAAATGATCCATCCACATCAAATCTATTACAGGTAAACTCAGTTCTTTAACTACTTGCAACCAAGAAGTATTACCAAAATTCTTTTCGTTTTTTTCCCAAGACGAAACATCAAAACCACCCAATTCTACTAATCTATTAATAAACCAATCTTTATGATCCAAAGTTCCTTCACTTATTTCTAGAATTCTACGTCTTAATCTGTAAATAACTTCACGATGCACATTCATAACATCATCCATCTCAACTAATTGTTTACGTCTATCAAAGTTAAAACCTTCAACTTTTTTTTGAGCATTTTCTATTGCTCTTGAAACAATACTCGCTTCTAACGGAGTGTTTTCATCAAGACCAAAACGATCCATTAAATGCTCAACTTGAGCTCCACCAAAAATTCGCATTAAATCATCTTGAAGTGAAACAAAAAATCTGGAAGAACCGGGATCACCTTGTCTACCAGCACGACCGCGTAGTTGATTATCAATTCTTCTTGATTCGTGACGTTCGGTACCAATAACATGTAAACCACCTAAACCTTTAACATTTTCTTGTTCTTCTTTAGTAGAGGGATCACCGCCCAATAAAATATCAACGCCTCTACCAGCCATATTTGTGGAAATAGTAACAGAACCTTTTCTACCAGCTTGAGCAATTATCAAAGCTTCACGTTCATGATTTTTAGCATTTAATATTTCATGAGGAACACCTTTTCTTTTTAAAAAGTCATGGAGCAATTCACTTCTTTCTACAGAAGTTGTACCAACTAACACCGGTTGACCATTTTTATATTTTTCTTCTATTTCATCAGCTACCGCTTTAAATTTACCAGCCTCACTTTTATAAACAACATCATTGAGGTCTTTTCTAACGTTGGGTCTGTTAGTTGGAATAGAAAATACATCTAATTTATAGATTTTATAAAACTCCTCAGCTTCGGTCATAGCAGTTCCAGTCATACCAGCTAACTTTTTGTACATTCTAAAATAATTTTGGTAAGAAATTTCTGCTAATGTTTTTGATTCTTCTTGAACAGTAACATTTTCCTTAGCTTCAATAGCCTGATGTAATCCATTAGAAAATCTATTATTAATAAGTAATCTACCTGTAAATTGATCAACAATAATTACCTGACCATCCTTTACAACATAGTCACGATCTCTTTCATAGAGTGCATGTGCTATAAGAGCCTGTTCTATTAAGTGCACCATTTCAAAATCTTGTTCATAAAGATTGTTTACACCAACCAAGCGTTCAACGCGTCTAATACCTAAATCGGTTAAAGTGGCATTTCTATATTTTTCTTCCACATCGTAATCAGAATTTTTTGCTAAAGATTTAACAATACGATCGGCATCTTGATACCTACTAACAGGACGGGAATCACGCGCAGAAATTATAAGAGGAGTTCTAGCAACATCGATTAGTATAGAGTCAACTTCATCAACAATTGCAAAATTGTGGTATCCCCAATCACCCGCAGGATTTGTTTGCACCATATCGCTAAGAGTTACAACCATGTTATCTCGTAAATAATCGAAACCAAACTCATGATTGGTTCCATAAATAACATCACATTTATAAGCTTCCTGACGGGAAACTTCTCTTAAATGAATTGCATAGTTATCTTCAAATTCAGCATTGTTGAAAGCTACATCGTAAACAAAAGCACGATCTTGCATTATTACACCAACAGTAATCCCTAAATAATTGTATAAAGCACCCATCCAACCGGCACCGTGTCGAGATAAGTAATCGTTAGGAGTAATTAAGTGAACACCTTTTCCAGTTAAAGCATTTAAATATAAAGGAAGGGTGGCAGTTAAGGTTTTACCTTCTCCAGTTCCTTGCTCTGCTATTTTACCTTGATGCAAACACATACCTGCCATCAACTGAACATCAAAGTGGCGCATGTTTAAACTTCTCTTACCCGCTTCACGGGTTAATGCAAAAGCTTCGGGTAATATTTTCTCTAAATAAAATGCTTGATCGGCTATACCTAATTTTTTTAGTTCATCTTTCCAACCTTGGGTTTTTTCTTTTATTTCAGTTTCAGATAATTTTTGTATTTGTGGTTCAAAAGAATTAATTTGATCAACCACAGGAAGAATTTTTTTAAATTGACGAGAGTTTGTATCAAGTAATTTTGAAAGTAATGAAATCATAGCGGATCGATTATATCACCTGAAAGTTACATTAAGATGATCAAAAGAATAACTAATAAAACTCTATAAATAATAAATCCATAAAGCTTATTACTCTTTAAAAACATCATTAAAAACTTAATGGCTAATAATCCAAATATAAAACTGGAAAAAACTCCACCAAATACCACACCAAAAGACATAAGTTTTAATTGTGCAAAATCAGATATTAATTTGTAAAACCCTGCCATACAAACTACAGGCAAAGATACCAAAAAAGAAAACTTTGCAGCATCTTCTCTGCTTAAACCTAAAATTAAACCACCGGAAATAGTTGACCCTGATCTGGAAACTCCAGGAAATAATGCAAGTATTTGAAATAACCCAACTAATACAGCTTTTACTAAAGGAATATCAGAAATACTTTTTATACTGTGTTTTGAATTATCCCCAAAAAAGTGTTCGGCTAAATACATTAGTAAACTACCTAAAGTTAAAAATATGGCAACAAAACCAAAACCTCTAAAAGTATTTTCAAAAAAGTCGTTAAACAATAAACCAACAATTCCTGCAGGAATACATGCAACTAACAATTTAAATCCAAGAATAGAAATATCTGAATAAGTTATGAGAGTTGGAACTTTACGAATCTTTATATACGGAAGACTGTGTTGAACTTGCAAACGTAAATCTAAAAAAACACCTTTCATAATAGCAAACAAATCTTTATAGAAAAATATTATTAAAGCTAGCGCGGTTCCAAGGTGAAGGGTTGTATCAAAAGCTAAGGGTTGTTCGCCAAAATGAAAAATTCTAGGCAAAACAATTAAGTGACCGGACGAAGAAACCGGAATAAATTCGGTTAAACCTTGAACAGCTCCTAATATAATTGAATCAAAAATAGATATCATAATTTAATTTACATAACTTAAGACTTTTTACGACCGTAAACCAATATATTATCTGAATTTGTGTAACCTGCAATAACTTCTGTTTGAACATCTTCTAAAAAGCCAGAAACTTGGTCAACAAATGAATCAACTTCCTCTTGGTGACTTTCTATGTAAATTCTATTAAAAGCAACCAAACCTCCAGGTATAACCATATCTTTAAGTAACGCGATAAAATTTCCAGAATCACCTAAGTCAGGAAAATTCTCACCAATGTAGATATCTACCATAACAGCTTCAAAACTTCCTTTGCCTAAATCATACTCTGCAGGATCAGCAACCACAGCAAAAGCATCGGCAACTATGATGCGGTGATTAGGAATAGTATCTACATCAAAAAACTTTTTTGCAATATCAACCATTACAGGGTCTAACTCAACACTCACAATGTAAGGACTTGGTTCAAAATCTTTGGAAATTAAATGCTGCATAGTGCCGCCACCTAGCCCGAGAATTAAAATACTACTTAGATCTGGAATTTCTCTTTTTAATAAATCAGCAGTTTTACCCCAAATTAGTTTTCTACAGGAAGGGGCATCCCAATTTAAAGATTGAGAAATACCATCAACTCTTATTTTTTTAGTGTGGCCTACCTGAAGAACCTCCACTTTACCGTTATACAGGGAATCAGTTGTGTAAATTATCTGAGGGATACTAAGGCCCTGCAAAATATTCATAAGGTAAGGTTACTTTTTTGGCGAGATTTTATCAATACCGGTGTAAGATCTCAAAACTTCTGGAATAACAACAGAACCATCCTCTTGCTGGTTGTTTTCTAAAATAGCCACTAAAATTCTACCAATTGCAAAAGCAGTCGCATCGTTCATATGAACAAATTTACGATCTCCTGCGGCATCTGTATAAGTAGTGTTCAATCTTCTTGATTGAAAATCAGTCATATAATCGGAAGTATGTGTTTCTCTATAAACTTTTTGAGAAGGAACAAAACATTCCATGTCTACTTGTCTAAAATCAGGTTTACCCATATCACCTGTACAAATACTAACCACTTGATAAGGAATTTCTAACTTTTGTAACATGTATTCCTGAAGACCTACTATTAAATCCTGTTCCACCTTACCCATTTCAACGGAAGAAAAACTTTCCATTTCTAATTTATCAAAATGATGGGTTCTTATAATTCCTTTAACATCTTTTCCATAAGAACCAGCTTCGCGTCTAAAAGCTGGAGAAAATCCAATATATCTAATAGGTAATTCTTTTAGAGATAAATTTTGATTCATGTGTAAAGGTCCAAGAGTATGCTCAGCACTTCCTACAAGAACCAAATCATCTTTTTCAAAAAAGTAGCGTTCTTCAATAGGATCTAATCTATCCATTTTCTTCATTACATCACTTTTAATAAATAAAGGGGGAATAACCGGAACAAACGGAGTGTCTGAAGGATTACCTACTTTAGTGGCTACCTCATTTATAGTGGTACGACTCATTAATGTAGTGAGAACAAACTGAACAATGGCAAATTCCAACAATACCGCTTCGTTTTTTAGATAAAAAAACCTGGAACCACTTATTTTACCTGCGGTTTCTATATCTATAATGTCTAATAATTCACCCAAAGCTACATGATCACGTGGGGTAAAACTAAATTCTTTTGGGGTACCCCAACTACGAGCAACCACATTTTCGGTGTCGTCGACACCGATAGGAACAGAATCGTCGTAAACGTTAGGTACTAATAACAATAAGGAATCAACCTTCTGTTTGGCAGTTTCTAAATCAGTTTCCATCTTCACAAGCTCTTGCTTAACTTGAGAAGCTTCTTCTATAAGAGCAGCACGTTTTTCAGTGGGAACCTTGGAAATACTGTCGGAAAGGGCATTTCTTAATCCACGATGAGTTTCTACCTTTTTTAAGATATGGACATAAGCATCATGAGAATCCAAAATCTTCTGCAAATCAACAACGTCACTATACTTTTTATTTTTAATTGCAGTTTCAACTAGTTCTTTATTTTGTTTTATAAAATTTATGTCTAACATGTTTTTTCTCTATATTTATTGCATTTTCAATATATGATGGTAATATAGATTCCACGAAATTTATTGTCAATCACAAAATATTTCATTGACCTGAGTAATAGGGTTTGGTAGAATTCTGCGCGTTGATGTAAAGTGTATATTAAATGAGTACAAAAGAAGTTATTACAAAAGATGGAAAAGTGAAAGAAGCCCTGATGGGTGGAATGTTTAAGATTGCGATGGAAGATACGGAAGTACTGGCATCGCTGTCAGGAAAAATAAGAAAGTTTAAAATAAGAATTTTGCCCGGAGATACTGTTAAGGTTGAGTTCTCACCTTCGGATTTAAATAGGGGAAGAATTACTTATAGGTATAGATAAAAAAAAATATGAAAGTACGTGCATCTGTAAAAAAAATGTGTAGAAATTGTAAAGTTATAAAAAGGAAAGGCGCTGTGCGGGTGATTTGTACCAACCCAAAGCATAAGCAGCGACAAGGATAATTTTTATATGGCTAGACTATCTGGCGTAGACATACCATCTGATAAAAGAATAGAAGCTTCATTGCCTTATATATTTGGTATTGGACCAAAAAAAGCAAAGGACATTTTAGAAAAAACCGGAATAGATCCTAATGTTAGAACCAAAAATCTAACAGACGAGCAAGTTTCAAACATTAATAAAGCAATTAGAGAATTAGAATTACCTATAGAAGGTGAGTTACGTAGAATAATAGCCCAAAACATACGAAGATTAATAGAAATTAAAAGCTATAGAGGTTCAAGACACAAAGCAGGGTTACCTGTAAACGGTCAAAGAACAAGATCTAATGCTAGAACACGAAAAGGTAAAAAGAAAACAGTGGGAGGAATGAAAAAAAAACTAGCTAAGAAGTAATTTTTTATTAAAATATGGCAAACACAAATACTAAAAAAACAAAGAAAAAAGAAAAAGTTGTAACACCAAGCGGAAAAGTGTATATTACTGCAGGGTTTAACAATACCATTGTAACAATTACCACTATGGAAGGTGATGCCCTTTTTGCAAGCAGTGCAGGAATGTCTGGGTTTAAAGGATCTAGAAAATCAACACCCTACGCAGCAACTAAAGCTACTGAAAAAATAGCTCAGGATGCTACATCAGCCGGAATGCGTGATGTTTCTGTAGTAGTAAAGGGACCTGGAATGGGTAGAATATCTGCTATAAAGGCCTTGAAAACTGGCGGATTGAATGTTGTATCAATTTCTGACAAAACGCCTATACCTCATAACGGGTGTAGACCAAAGAAAAAACGAAGAATTTAATTTTTTAAAACTATGGCAAGATATAATGGACCAAAATGTAGATTATGTAGAAGAGAAGGTGTAAAGCTTTATCTTAAAGGTGGTAAATGTGAAACAGATAAATGTGGTCTTACAAAAAGACAACAAGCTCCTGGTCAACATGGCGCCGGAAGAAAGAAAACACAGTCTGACTACGGAAAACAATTAAGAGAGAA
>CAYOCN010000001.1:11010-18061 GCA_964402525.1 uncultured Candidatus Saccharibacteria bacterium
AAGAGAGAAACAAAAAGCTAAAAGAATTTACGGAATATTAGAAAGACAGTTTAAAAAATATGTACTTGAATCATTAAAAACTAAGGGCATAACAGCAGAAGTGTTAATGCAAAAGTTAGAGTCAAGAATTGATAATGTCGTGTACAAAAGTGGTTTTGCAGTTTCAAGATCACAAGCTAGACAGTTTGTAAGATCCGGATATTTTACTATAAACGACAGAACAGTAAAAACACCGTCTCAACAAATTAAAGTTGGCGATACAATAAAACCAGTTAACTTTGAGAAGTTACACTTAAGAGAAGGTTTTGTATTACCAGAATGGTTGAAAGCAAACGTAAAAGAAAGAAGCATAAAAGCTGATAGATTACCAATGTTGGAAGATTTTCAAGAAAAGATAGTGGATATACAATTAATTATACAGTTCTATTCTAGGTAATAACTTAAAGGAGGATTTATGATAGTAAACACAGAAAATTTAAAAATAAACAAAATAGCAGAAAATACCAATTCTGGTACATATGTATTTGAACCATTACCTCAAGGATTTGGTTCAACTCTTGGAAATTCATTAAGAAGAGTTTTAATGACTGCAATTAAAGGTGCGGCAGTTACTCAAGTGAAAATTGCAGGTGTAAATCATCAATTCACTACAATACCAGGAATAAAAGAAGATGTTGTGGAATTAACACTAAATTTCAAACAATTAAGATTCAAACTCCACTCCAACAACCCAGTTGTAGCAACAATAAATAAAAAAGGAAAAGGTGAGGTTACAGGTGCAGACATCGTAGTATCTTCCGATGCAGAATTAATCAACAAAGATATTCATATCGCAACATTAGCCGATGCTAAAACAGAATTTAAAGTGGAATTAGTAATAGAACCAGGAATAGGTTACTCACCAGCAGATGAAAGAAAAACTGCAAAATTAGGTGTAATAATATTAGACGCCTTATTTTCTCCAATAGTTATCGCATCATACGACGTAGAACCAACCAGATTTGGTGAAAGAATTGATTTAGATAAAGTAATCTTAAAAGTAGAAACAGACGGAAGCATAGAACCAATGGAAGCTGTAAAACAGGCATCTGAAATCTTAAAAAGCTACTATGCAGTAATTGGTCAAGGTGAATCTGAAAAAGGTGTTGAAAAAGTTACAGAAATAAAAACTGATAAAATCAAAAAAGGCTCACAAATAGAAAATGTAGCAATTGAGGAATTACCATTACAAACAAGAACTGTAAACGCACTTAAAAAACATGGAATTGATACATTACAAGAATTATCAGAAAAAACTGATGAAGAGTTAGCCGACATTAAAAACTTAGGTGAAAAATCATTAAACGAAATTAAAAAATTAATGGAAAAAGAAAAGCTTAGATAAAATTATGAGACATCGCGTTGTAACAAAAATATTAAAGAGAAATGCAGAACACAGAAGAGCTTTAACAAGAAATCTATCTGAGTCTCTTATATTACACGAAAAAATCGAAACTACTCTTGTCAAAGCTAAGTATTTTAAACCATACGTAGAAAAACTTATAACAAAAGCAAAAAATATTGATAAGAAAAACAAATTAGATGTGTTTAATGCTTTAAAGTTTTTTAAAACAAAATTAACAACAGAAGAAGCTATAAAAAAACTTATAGATGAAGTGGCACCAAGATTTGTAAAAAGAGCTGGTGGTTACACAAGAATCGTTAGAATTGGTAATAGAGGTGGCGACAATGCTATGATGGCTAGAATAGAGTTAACAGAATCAAAATCCAAAAGCGATAAAGAAAAATTAACAGCCAAACAAAAAAGCAAAACAGTAAAAACAACAAAAAAAGTAGAAAAAACAGAAGAAAAAGAAGTAGAAGTAAAGGAATAATATGAATAAAAATACAACATACACACCAAGCGCAAATAAACTAGAAGTAAAATGGTATCACATTGACGCTGCAGGAAAGATATTGGGACAAGTTGCAACAGAAGCTGCAAAGATATTAATAGGCAAAAACAAAGCTGAATACACACCAAATATTAATGTTGGAGATGCAGTAGTTATAACAAACGCAGAAAAAATTGCTGTAACTGGAAAAAAGTTAATAGATAAAACATATTATAAACACACAGGATTTCCAGGGGGATTAAAAAGTGAAACCTTGGGAGAAATAATGGAAAAGAAACCAACAGAAGCATTAAAAAGAGCAATTTATGGAATGTTACCAAAAAACAAACTACGAAGTTTAAGAGTTAAAAATTTACATCTGTATGTAGGACCTGAACACCCCCATGCAGCTCAGATAAAATAAACTATGAAATCACCAACAAACCCAGATTTAATAATAGCAACAGGAAGAAGAAAAACAGCAGTTGCAAGAGTATTTTTAAATAAAAACAAAGGTGACTTCACAGTTAACGATGTAAATGTAAAAGATTATTTTAAAACAGAAAAAGAACAATTACAGTGGACCAAACCATTTCATTTGGTAGGAGTATCACATCCAGGTTCTAAGTATTCAGCAACAATAAAAGTAAATGGATCCGGAAAATCAGCACAACTTGACGCTATAACACATGGTATTTCAAGAGCATTAGCTAAACTAGACCCGGAATGGGCATCTATATTAAGAAAACAAGGTTTATTAACTAGAGACTCAAGAATGGTTGAAAGAAAAAAACCAAACTTACATAAAGCCAGAAAAGCTACTCAATATTCAAAGCGTTAATCTTTTATCTAAAAGGTCCTCTATTTTTAGTATAGTATCTTTTAAAGATTCCAATTCTTTACGAATAATAACCGATTTATTTTCATCTGTAGTAAAAAAAGTTACATCATATAATTTGGAAATTGTATCTAAAACATATAAGGGTGGTTGGCATTTTCCTGTTTCATATGAAGAAATACTTTTATCAGAAACTCCAATTTTTTTACCAAACCTTTTTTGAGATAAACCATTTTTAAGTCTAATTGCTTTTATTTTTTGATCTATGTAGAGAGTAGACATATTCTAAATTAACACGAGTGTATTATCTTTACATGTATATTGCAATAACCTATATTGTAGTTTATGAGATCACAAAGAATAAAAGATTTAAATACAAGTGAAAAACCACGAGAAAAAGTAATTAAGCACGGCATAGAAATATTAACCAATGAGGAACTCCTATCTTTGATAATAAGATCTGGTGGAAAAGAATACTCTTCAACAACACTAGCAAGAAATATATTACGAAAATTTGGAAGTTTTAAAGAAATACTAAATGCAAATTTAATTGAAATAACTAAAACAAAAGATGTGGGTATTGCAAAAGCAACGGGAATATTAGCAGCCTGCGAAATTGCACGAAGAATAAATATCACTGAAATCAAAAGTGGAATAGAAGTAAGAAAACCCGAAGATGTATATAAATTATTAAGAAATGATTTATATGGGAGAAACAAAGAATATTTTTATGTAATACATTTAAATTCCAGAAATAGATTAATCTCCAAAGACAACATATCTGTGGGAACGATAAATCAAACTGTAATCTATCAAAGGGAAGTTTATAAAAGTGCAATTACTAAAAATGCGGTATCCATAATAATTGCGCACAATCACCCATCAAACGACCCCACACCCAGTGAACAAGACATCCGAATAACCTCGGATATAGCTAAAATTGGAAAAACACTTGGAATACCACTAATAGATCATGTAATAGTTTGTGATAACACATTTCTAAGTCTCAAAGCATTAAATATTTTTAAAACTTACGGCACCCCTGATTTAGAAAATACATTTATACAAGACAAAATAGTAATCAATCAAAGAATTAAAAAATTTATAAATTGAAAGGAGGTGAAAAATGAAAAAAACTAAAATAGTGGTAACAACATTATTTTTGGGAATTATATGTTGTGTAATTGCAGGAGTTGCGTACGCAGCTTTCACAGACAAAGGTAAGCTAACTGGCTCAAGTTTTAGTATTGGTAGCGGAGATATAAAATTAGTAAAAGATGTTACAAGTGGAACTAATACAGACAATTTAGCAGATGAAATGGCAGGTCCAACCTTTACAGGAATAACACCCAATTGGAAAAAAGACTATTTAATGAAAATATACAATAATGCCACAACTAAGGTAGCTATTATATCAAACGCAAATTATCTAACAGCAAATGATCCAGAAGAACTTCGATCAATAATATATGTGGAACCTTTTGAGTGGAATGATCTTAATTCAAATGGCACTGTAGATACAAATGAAGAAGGGCTGAGCTTGGGAAAAAAATCTATCACAAAGTGGAAAACAGAAGGATTTAATTTTGGACAATTGGATAGTGGTAATACAAAATCCATAATACTTAGGTTTTCCACGGATACTATTTCTGCAACAAAACAAGGAAAAACTGGGGTATTTGATTTTGAGATAGATGCCACTCAAATGGAATAAAATAAATTAAGGCCGCAGTTTGCTACATATTTGGTAAATTGCGGCCTTCATATATACTTAAATAGTAATGATGATCTTATTATCAAAAAACCCGTTACAATTTTTAACGTGGTGGACAATTAATGCTCCAAAAAAACTCTTTACAGTAGCAAAGAGAATACTTAAAACTCTAAACAACAATCTATCTTTTACACTAAATGTTAGATTAATATTTACACCAATTTTTGGAGATTACACCTGGATAGGTCGTTTAATAGGTTTTGTATTCAGAATAGTACAAATAATATCAGGCTTAGTAATTATATTAAGCATGAGCATTTTAACACTGGCAACTCCCCTACTTTGGTATTTATTACCAATAGTATCTTTTAAATACTTGGGCTTAAACACAATTCTTTTAATTTTAATAACCTACTGTATATGGATTTTAATGACAAAAAATAACCCTTTAAAAAGAGTTAAGGATATTTCAGATAAAAATTACATAAATTGCTTCAGACCTTTATGCGTGGAATGGGTAGCACAATCAAAAATAAATCCCAAAGTGGCACTTGAAAAAATTACAAAATATATGGAAATTAAAAATGTTCTAAGTAGAAGCGAAATATCAACCGAACAACTACTTCAAAAAATACAAGAAGTAACAACTATAAAAACAGACAACCTAGAAGAAACAATCTATAACCTAGCTAAAGAACAAAATGCAAAATATGTAGAAATAGAGCATGTGTTTTTAGGATTAATTGCAAACATGGATAGAGTAGAAATGGTGTTATCCTTTCTTGGAGGTAACTTAGCTTTATTAAAAGATACTGTCACATGGGTAACCGAAGAAAAAAATAAACATTATTCATATTATATTTGGCAAGATGATTATGTTGATCTATTTAATGGCGGTATTGGAAAAGGAATGACTGGAAGAGTAACACCCTTATTAGATTCTATATCAAGAGATTTCACAAAAATGGTTACAACAGGACAACTTAAACCAATTATAGGTAGAGCAAAAGAAATTGAAGAAATAGCACAGATATTATCAAGTGAAAAAGCAGAAATTTTAATAATTGGGGAACCGGGAAGTGGTAAAACATCGCTAATTCAAGGAATAGCTTACGAAATTATTGCAGGAACAAAATTTAAATCATTAAGTAACAAAAGAATCGTTTCACTGGAAACAGGCAACTTGATATCCGGAACAAAAACTCCAGGAGAATTAGCAGATAAAGTATCTAAAGTTATGAAAGAAGTAGAAGGATCTGGGGATATTATATTATTTATAGACGAAATTCACAGTTTATTATCAGGTGGAGAAAAAGCAGAAATTGCCACAATATATTCAATTTTAGAACCTTACATTTCATCTGATAAATTAAAATTTATTGGAGCCACTTCCGTTGCAAATTATAGAAAATACATAGAACCAAACGGATCTTTTTCTCGATTATTTCAAACCGTTAGAATTGAAGAAGCATCCAAGGAAGATACAATTCTTATATTAAAAGATGTTGCAGATAAAATTGAAGAAAAACAAAAGATACTAATATCGTATCCAGCTCTTGTTAAAACAGTAGAACTTTGTGAAAAACTAATACACGAAAGGGTGTTACCAGATAAGGCAATTGATATTTTATCCAGAACCGCGTCAAGTGTAGTGAATACCACAAGAATAGTTACTACAGATGAAATAGCAAAAGAAATATCAGAAATAACAAAAGTTCCGGTAGATAACATATCGTCAGATGAATCCAAAAAGCTATTAAATATTGAAGAAGAAATGAAAAAAGATGTTATAGGACAAGACGAAGCTGTTAATCAAATTGGTGCAGCATTAAAAAGGGCGCGTATTGGTATAAGAAATGACAATAAACCAATAGCAAGCTTTTTATTTGTAGGAACAACTGGAGTTGGAAAAACACAAACAGCAAAAGCAGTGGCAAAAAGATATTTTGGTAATAAAGATACAATGATACGAGTAGACATGAGTGAATACCAACAACTAGATAGTATGGATAAATTAATCGGTAATCCAGATGGATCCACAAAAGGATTGTTAACAGAAAAAGTAAGAACTTCCCCATTTGCTTTAATTTTGTTAGATGAAATAGAAAAAGCCCACCCCAATATATTATTAACATTTTTACAAGTACTAGATGACGGACGATTAACTGATTCAAATGGAATGGTTATAGATTTTACAAACACCATAATTATTGCAACAAGCAATACAGGAACTAGAGCCATTCAAGATGCAATGAGAAATAGCGGAACACCTCAACAATTACGAGATGCTGCAAACACAGAAGTTAGAAATCATTTTGCTCCAGAATTTTTAAATAGATTTACAGGAATAATTGTATTTAACCCATTAACTTCAGAAAACATAAAAAAGATTGCTTTACTACTTATGGAAGACATAATAAAAAAGGTAGAAACAAAAGGAATAAAAATAAAAATAAAGGATGATTTATTAGATGAAATTGTAAAAAGAGGATTTGATCCTGAATGGGGAGCACGACCATTAGCCAGATTAATAGAAGATACGATAGAAACTTATTTAGCAGTGAAAATATTGGCAGATGATTTAAAACAAGGCGATGAGTTAGAGTTGGGTATGGAAGTATTTAA
>CAYOCN010000001.1:18161-44016 GCA_964402525.1 uncultured Candidatus Saccharibacteria bacterium
GTAGAACAACTTAAAAAATCCCTTTTCATAGAAGAAAAAACTAAGAAAATTCTGGAGTTAAAAGAACGCCTAAAAGATGAAACATTGTGGACAGACTGGGAAGCGGGTCAAAAGATATCACAAGATTTAGCCGCATTAGAAAAAGACATTGAGGAATATACAATGTTGGAATTGTTGGTGGAAGAAGGAAATATAGAAGAAATTGATAAAGAGATTAAAAGATTAGAGTTAAAAACGTTTTTATCAGGCAAACACGACAAAGATTATGCCATTATTTCGATCCACGCGGGCCAAGGTGGCACCGAAGCTATGGATTGGACTGAAATGTTATACCGAATGTACACACGCTACGCAGAGCGCAAAGGATGGAAAGTGGAAGAACACTACAAAATACAAGGTGAAGAGGCAGGAATAAAGAGCGTGGTATTTGAAATAGACGGTGCGTATGCATATGGATTTTTAAGAGAAGAATCTGGAGTACATAGATTAGTTAGGCAATCCCCTTTTAATGCAGATAGCCTAAGACAAACTTCTTTTGCATTAGTGGAATTAATGCCCGTTATCGAGGATGATTCAGAAATAGAAATAAAAGAGGAAGATTTGGAGTGGGATTTTTTTAGAGCAGGTGGGCATGGTGGTCAAAATGTTAATAAAGTTTCAACTGCAGTACGCTTAAAACACAAACCAACAGGAATAATTATAGAAAGCCAAGAAGAGAGGTATCAAGGTAAAAATAGAGAAAAAGCTTTAAAGTTGCTAAAGTCAAAACTATATAAAAGAGAATTAGAAAGATCCGAAGAAGAAAAACGAAAAATAAAAGGTGAATATAAAACTCCAGGGTGGGGCAATCAAATCCGAAACTACATCCTCCACCCTTATAAACTAGTAAAAGATCTTAGAACAAACGTGGAAATAACAAATCCAGAATCTGTCTTAGACGGAGACTTAGATTTACTTATAGATGCAGAAATTAGAATCTAAATAAGTATTGAACCTGTTCAAAATTAAAACCACTGTATTTCATTCCAAGCAAAGATACCACAGCGACTACTGCAAATACTAAGATCATGGTTAAATCTCTTTTCATTTGAGTAACTGGAAGTTCGTGTGTGTGAGAACTTGGTTTGGAAACGGTTAAATTTTTACTAACGGGTTTTGCTGAAGCTTTCTTTTTTGTGGCAGCAACAGCTGGGCGTTTTTGGGCAGTTTTCTTTTTTTTCATATACCTCTATAAAATTAAATAATTACTAAGATAATTGTAAAGCATATTACTACTAATTCAAAGATTCTACTTCATCAATTGGTTCTTCCGAAAATCCAGAAAAAGAACTATCCGAAGAAGTTAATACGTGACGTGGCTTACTGCCTTCGGCAGGACCGACAATACCTTTTTCCTCAAGTTGGGATAGTATTCTTGCGGCACGCGCATACCCAATGGATAATCGGGTTTGTAACAAAGAGGCAGAGGCTCTACCCGCAGCAGAAACTATTTCTACAGAGTCATTGAATAGCTCATCTACGTCACTCCCACCACCATTACTACCGCCAAAACTGGAGTTACTACCCATTTTTAATATTTCTTCACGATACTCAGGAGAAACACCTTGAGCTTTCAAAAATCCCACAAGATTTTTAATCTCAACAAGAGATATAAAAGCTCCTTGTAAACGCACTGGTTTTGGTCGATCAGGAGGAATAAATAACATATCTCCTTTTCCAAGTAGTTTTTCAGCACCTGGTTGGTCAATAATAACGCGCGAATCAACATTGCTCATAACATTAAAAGCAACTCTAGCAGGGATGTTAGCCTTGATAAGCCCTGTAATGATATTAGTGGTAGGTCTTTGTAACGCTAGTATTAAATGTATACCGGTAGCACGAGCTAGTTGTGCGAGTCTAACAATACTTTTTTCAACTCCTGCAGGATCTTGAATCATAATTTCGGCAAGCTCATCAACAATAATTACGATATAGGGCATACTTTGAAAACCAGATTTTTCATTGTAACCATCAATATTCATAACTTTTGCTTGTTCAAACAATTTATAACGTCGATCCATTTCAGTAACCGCCCACTTAAAAACAGAAGGTGCTTTATCCATGTCGGTAACTACAGGAACCAAAAGATGCGGAATATCTTGGTAATGAGTAAATTCAACACGTTTTGGGTCAATCATTATTAAACGAACTTCTTGAGGACTTGCTCTAAATAAAAGAGAGAAAATTAAGTTGTGTAAAAAGATAGATTTACCAGAACCAGTAGTACCAGCTACAAGTAAGTGAGGCATTTTAGAAATATCATACGTGGCCACCTGTCCTGCTACATCTTTACCTAAAACAATACTTAATTTAGATTTAGACGCTTTCATAGGGCCAGAACTAATGAGAGATTTAAAACTAACAGTTCCGCGTACATCGTTAGGAACTTCAATTCCCACAAGGGATTTACCAGGAATTGGAGCTTCAATACGAACAGTACCGTTTGGAGAAGCTAAAGCTAAAGCCAAATCATTTTGTAGATTAGCAATTTTTGCAATACGAACATCAGAATTAGCTTTTAAAGAATACTGGGTAACAGAAGGGCCTCGTTGTATGTCGGCAACTTCCACGTCAATTCCAAAAGATTTAAGCTTATCCCGTATAATTTTGGCGCGAGTTTTTGTATCACCGCTATCCCCTTCTTCATCAACAGGATCAACTAAAATATCAAGAGGTGGGTGTTCCCACATACGATCAGCTCCTAAAGGATTGTTATTAGCTAAACTCAACTTTTCCAAAGACTCACTGGGATTTAAAGCTTTTTTAGATTGAGGTTCAGACATAGTTGGAATAACTTCAATTTTTGGCTCATCAAAGACATCTTCTTCCAATCCATTTAGGGTATCAAAGGAATCGCGGGAAGAATAACTACTGACAACTTCGATATCAGAATCATCAGAACCTTTTTTATTACCAAAAACACCCAATAGTTTAAACCCTGAAAAGGAACCAGAAACTTTTTTCACGGCACTTTCCAACGAAACATCCAATGTAAAAATTACACTCATCACAAGTGACAATAAGAGTATTGGAAAACCTGCATAAACACTTACGGTGTCTCTCAACATGGAAGAAATCTTATATCCTATAAAACCGCCGCCGTTACCTGCAACCGCAGCTTCATAAGCAGATTTACCCGACATAAATATATGAAACAGTGATGATAAAGAAATTAAAACAAAAAATAAACCTAAAATATATCTAAATTCTTTAAATTTTATCTTTAAAGATTCAATGAAAAAAATACCTAGTAACCCTAAAACAAAAGGAAATAAAAAAGATGGAAAACCAAACAAACCTCTTAATATTTGTTGTATTTTTGCATTAACAGAATACTCTGGCAGAAAAAAGGACAGTAAACTAATTAGACTTAATAAAATGAGCAACAGAGAAAATATAGACCTTAGGGTCTCGGGTTTTATATTAAAATTGAATCTGAATTTCTTTTTTCGTCCTCTGGGCATCCATCATATTTTAACATTATATTGTTAATGCGTGCACAATTATAAGAGGTGATCTCCCGGTTTCTTTATACAAAAATTTATCGAGTTCATTTTCAACTTTCTTTTTTTGAAAATTCCAATCTTTATTTCTGCCGTCTTGCTTGTTTAAAACTTTAGTTATTAACTTTTTAGATCTGTTCATTAATTCTTGAGATTCACTAAAATAAACAAATCCACGTGTTATAACTTCTGCTTTATCCGCTAATAGCTTACCACCTTTAACTTGAGGAACAACCACCACTAAAACGCCATCGTTAGATAAAATCTCACGATCTTTTACCACAACAGGATTTATTTTTTGAGTGGTACCTGTATTTATATAAACAGGTGCAGTTTCAACAGAATAGCTTTTTTCAGCTTTCCCGTTATGGAAATCAACACCTTCACCTTCTAAACATTCAAAAACAGATTCTTTTGGAAATCCCAAACTACCTACTAAATTTTTATAAGCACGCATCTTTGTTACAGTACCACCTAAAGGAATAAAGTATTTGGGTTTAACAAGTTGAATCATTCTAGTAATGTCTTCTTTAGCCGCATGACCTGAAACGTGTAAATTGTTTTGGATGGCGCTGTAAATAACTTCACACCCAGCTAATGTTAAAGCATCTGTTAACTTACCAACAGTAATATCAGATCCTGGAGGCGCGGGGTCACCTGAAAATACAACCATCGCATTATCTTCCAATGAAATGTCCTTATTTTCATCGCGACTTAATCTTTCTAATGAAGAGCCAACTTGTCCGTAACAACCAGCAATAATATAAACTAAGGTACTTTGATCATAAGACACAGATTCTTTTTCGGGAACAAAAACATCGTCAGGAAAAGGTAAGTACGCAAGTTTACGAGCAATTTTTACCATTTGTTCAATGGATCTACCACTAGCAACTACTTTTCTACCACATCTTATAGCAGCAGAAGCTACCTGGTTCATACGAGAAATATTAGATGACATTGTAGTTACAAAAATCTGTCTTTTACCAGCGCGTTGAAATAATTCATCAAAAGTACTATCCAAAGTCTTTTCTGATTTTGTGTGACCCTCTGTGGTTACTAATAAACAGTCAGACAGTAAGCAAGTCACACCTTCTTTTCCAAATCTTTCTATTTTATCCACTTCTATCGGTTTATCTAAAACAGGAGTGTCATCGAATTTATATTCAGCAATGTGTAAAAACAAACCTTCGGGAGTTTTAATAGCATAACCAGTGGTTTCTGGAATTGAGTGGTTTACACGAATTCCCGACACTTTAAAATTACCTAAAGTTATTTCTGGGGTGTTACCATCAATTAAATTAAATTTAACTTTTTGTAATAAACTTTTATCAAAAGAACGATCCTCTAACATTACCTTAACAAACTCTTGAACCAATTCTCCAGAATAAAGACTAATTTCTCCAACATCTTGAAGTAAATAAGGCAAAGCACCAATATGATCTTCATGAGCATGAGTGATAAATAAACCTCTTATTTTATGTTTGTTTTCAACTAAGTAGGAAAAATCTGGAATTACGATATCGACTCCGGGCATATCAAAAATATCAGGAAAACCAATACCACAATCAACTAAAATAATATCGTTACCGTATTCATAAACGGTAAGATTTTTATTTACGTTTTCAGTACCACCCAAAGTTCTAATAGTTAGTTTGGAACCTGAATCATACAAAGTATTTATATTTTCTTTACTAGTCGAATTATTCATAAGCAGCAATATTAGATAATTAAACCACCTTCCTTGAGTTTATCCAAGAATTTTAGGTTTAAATCCCTTTTATTAACTTGGTAACTTTTCCCAAGAAGGAATTTTGCAGAGGTGTAATCAGCCCAGAAAAACTCATCAAACTTTGTTTCTTTTATGTCTATTTCTTCCGATTTAACAGCTAAAACATAAAGAAAATACTTTTTACCAGTCATATTTATGGCAACACCCTCATCTGTTTGAACATCTCGTTCACCATAAAACTTTTTGTTCATTGTAACTTCGCCGTCACCCAAATAAATATAATTTGTATCACAACCATCTGAAAATGTTTTTCCAAGTTCTTCCGTTAATTCACGTCTTATAGCATCTGCGGGGGTTTCATTGTTTTCAACTCCACCTTGGGGTAAAAGCCATAATTTATATTCTTTTTTAAAAAGTAATAATAATTTGTTTTCGTGAACACAAAAACAAACAACTCCGGGTCTAAACCCTTTT
Organism: uncultured Candidatus Saccharibacteria bacterium; assembly: GCA_964402525.1. Lineage (GTDB taxonomy): Bacteria > Patescibacteriota > WWE3 > UBA101185 > UBA10185 > CAYOCN01. The sequence continues at coordinate 23,907 of CAYOCN010000001.1, forward strand.
GTACGTATTTCATCTAATTCTTTTAAAGTTGGTTCTTTCATATATTAATACTTTCAAGTATAGACGGAATTCTCAAAAAATCTTCCTTTAAGGTTTTTAACATATCACCATTTCTTAACGCGGCTGCAGGATGGTATACCGGATAAACGTTATAAACACCTTGTGTGGTTTCTACTTTAATCGTATGTCCATGATCTCTTGTAATTTTCCCATCTTTATAAAAATAGTTCATAGAAAATCTACCAAGAGTTACCACAAGTTTTGGTTTTATAATATTTAATTGCATTGTTAAATATGGTTCACACAAAGAAAGTTCATCAGGTAAAGGGTCACGATTTTCAGGTGGACGGTGCTTTATGATATTACCGATCCAAACATCTTCTCGTTTTAAATTAATAACTTCTAATAATTTTTGTAAAAGCATCCCTGCACGACCAACAAAAGGTCTACCAGTTGCATCCTCAGTAGCACCAGGAGCCTCACCAATGAATACAATTTTGGAATCTATATTACCTTCCCCTGGAACAGAATTTTTAGCGTTTTCACAAAGTCGACATTTTTTACAAAGTTTCACATTATTTTCAATTTGATTTAATAATTCCAGTTTCGTCATTTTGGTAAGTAATATTTAAGATTTTCAGCAGTTATATAAACACTCTTAGATTTACCTTCAACAATTTCTTTAGCCACTTTTCTACATAAAGATTCTAAAGTTCTACCCAAACTTCTAATACCGGTATCAAAACCAAAAGGTCTAACAATTCCTGGCCAAAGATTTGGATCGATTTGTAATTCTTCCGCAGTAAGACCGGCACCTTCAATAATTTTGGGAAATAAATATTTTTGAGCAATTACCAGTTTTTCTTCATCGGTGTAAGAAGGCATTTTTATAACTTCCATTCTATCCATTAAAGCGGTTGATAAGGTACCTGTGTTGTTAGCAGAACAAATAAACAAACAGTCAGATAAATCAACAGGAAAATCTATGTAGTGGTCTCTAAAGGAACTATTTTGGTTGGGGTCTAATATTTCAAGCAAAACCGCCATAATATCAGAACGTAATCCTTTTTCACCACTAGCTTTTTCTATTTCATCCAATAGAATTAAGGGGTTTTTCACTTTAGACTTGATTAGCGCTTTAATTATTTGCCCAGGTTCTGCATCCGGAAAAGCTTTGCTTTCACCTCTAAGCTCTAAGGTAGACCCCAAACCTCCCATGGCAATTCTCCCGAATTCTCTTCCTAAAGCCTCCGCCACAGAAATAGCCAGTGTAGTTTTACCAACTCCTTGCAAACCCACTAATAGTAAAACTGGTGAACGGGATATGGCGTCTTTCCCTCGACGTTTTAATAAAATTAACGAGGAAAGGTACTCAAGAATTCTATCTTTAACGTAACCCATTCCATAGTGATTTTTATCTAAAAATTGCTTAGCCTTCTCTAAATCTAAAATATCTTCAGTTTTATTTTGCCAAGGAATTGAAGTAACAACATCTATATAACGTGATAACGTGTCAAATTCAGAGGCATAATGGCCCAACTTGGCCATTCTATTCAAACGATCGATCATTTGATTCAGTCGCTCAGAAAGATCTTCCGGCAATCCTGTGGTGTCTTTAACCTTTTGAGATAGTGTGTCTAGTTCTTTAAATATAAATTCTTCTTGTTGCATAAAAGTAAGATATCACAAAACCAAGTAATCCTGCTTACCAGAAAAGTATGAGGTTAATAAATCTTTAACAAATGTAGATGAAATATCACCAACTTTTTTGTTTAAATCTTCTAAAATACTTTTACCGGTAGCAGTCATGGATATTAATAGGGTTGTTCCTTCAACATTAGTTTTATCACTTAACAAAGAGTATTTGGAATTAAGAGCCAAACTTCTTTCAATTTTACTTTTATAGGCAGCCGATTGGGTTAAAACATCTTTGTTATTACTTATCAAAATAACTGAATCAAATTTTTTAACAAAAAAATCCTTGGAGGTAGTTGATATGGAAGACTTTTGAATATCTTCAGGAATAATCAATAAACCCCATGTAGTTGCAGTGGCAGTTTTTGAAACAAAAAAGGCAAAAGGTTTAAATTTTTCAGCAGCAACAAAATCAATAAGCGATTTATTCTTTTCAAATAGATTTGTAAATAATTCAGAAAATTTTTGAAAATCAAATCCTTCAACATATAAATCAGCTCCGTAAGGAACGTACTCTGCCAAAGCAGAAAACCCAAAAACATTACATTTCTGCAACTCTTCAATTAAACACACTGGTTTTTTGGAAGTTACAACTTCCTTTGGTTGCTCCACTTTAGTTTCTACAGAGGATTCTTTTGTGGGTACAATAACCCCAGAACCTTTTAATACAGGTTTATCTAAAAAGGCATTTAAAACGTTTTTACCATAGACAGAAGCAACCACTATAACAATAACAATTAATAAAATTCCAATAGCTATCAAAACTTTTTTTATATTTAATTTTTTTAGATCAAGAGACATTTTTGTAACAGCTTTTGGAGGAATCGGAATAATAGGAACAGTTGTAATTTTTTGAATTATTTCAGGAGAGGTAACATCCTTAATATCGAGTTTTTGAGAACAGGATGAGCAAAAATAAAAATCATAAGAACCAAGTTTAGAATTACAATTTGGGCAGAATCTGTTAGGCATTTAAATTCATTATACAGAAACCCCTCGCGATATTAAATCGGCAAGGGGTATTCTTATATTTTTTCTTTTATTGATCGGATTGTGGTGCTTCTAAGGCTTTTTTCGATAAGGCAATCTTGCCTTCTCTTTCTACTCTCAAAACCTTAACTTTAACAACATCGCCCATTTTGAACCACTCGTTGATATTTTCAACATAACGATCTGCTACTTCACTAATGTGTAATAAACCAGTTTTACCAGGTAAGATTTCAACAATGGCGCCAAAGTCTAATAAATCAATGACTGTACCTTCATAAATTTCACCAGGTTTTACCTCGTGTGTAATACCTTCAACAATTTTTAGAGCTTCTTGAGCTTTTTCAATATCGGCACAAGAAATAACCACGGTACCATCTTCTTCAATGGAAATTTCAGCGCCAGTTCTTTCTTGAATTTCTTTTATTGTTTTACCGCCACTACCTATTACCATACCAATTTTATCAGGATCAATTTTTGTGGTTACAACTTTAGGTGCATACTTTGAGACAGTTTCTCTGGAAGTTGAAATAACTTTTTGCATTTCATCTAAAATAAATAATCTACCATCGCGTGATTGATTGATTACTTCTTCTAAAACGTGCATTGGCATTCCTTTTACCTTCATATCACATTGAATTGCAGTAACACCTGTTTTTGTACCAGTCATCTTAAAGTCCAAGAATCCACCACCATCTTCTTCACCAGATAAATCGGTTAATACTTTGTAATTGGTAAATTCATCGTCTGAAACAATTAATCCCATTGCAACACCACCAACCATATCTTTAAGTGGAACACCGGCATCCATTAGTGCAAGGGTAGCACCACAAGTGGAAGCCATTGAAGACGAACCATTTGAAGAAACTGTTTCCGATACCAAAATAATAGTATATGGAAATTCTTTTTGTATTGGCATTACAGGTTTTAAACCTTTTTCAGCAATCATTCCGTGACCTATCTCACGACCTCTTGGGGAACCCATTTTTCCAACTTCACCAGTTGAATAAGGTGGGAAGTTGTAATAGTGCATAAATCTCTTGGATCTCTCACCATACATATCTTGAACTAAAAGTTCCATTGAGGGTGAACCTAATGTGGCAACAGTTAAAGCTTGGGTTGTCCCACGTGTGAATAAAGCACTTCCATGAGTTCTTGGAAGTAAATTGACCTTACCTGATATTGGTCTAACTTCTGTTAAACCTCTACCATCTAAACGTTTGTTTTCATCAAGTACAACGTGTCTAATAGATTCCTTTTCGAGATCCTCTATAGCACGCACTATATCAACTTTTGTGTAAACACCATCAAACTTAGCAACAACCTCATCACGTAATAAAATCTTTTGTGCGTCAAGATCATGCTTACTTAAAGCCTGTTTAGTTAGTGCATCAACTTTATCCTTAGCCGCTTCGGAGACATCTTTTAAAAGCGTCTCGCCTAAAGCTCTTGATACATAAGTATATTTTTTTATTCCGGGATTTAATTCATTAGCAAAATCTTCAATTAAAGCTAAAAGTGGATCAACGCTACCACGACCAAAATTTATTGCTTCCAATATTTTTGTTTCTGGTAATACGTTTGCACCAGCTTCAACAGCTAAAAATCTTTTTTCTTTTCCAACAAAGGAAACAATCATTTCAAGATCACTTTTGTCATGTAAAACTTCTCTTGAAGGACATAGCACAAGTTTTCCATCAACTAATCCAACTCTGGCAGTGGCCATAGGACCATACCAAGGAATATTTGAGGCGTGTAAAGCAGCAGAAACTGCAATCATGCTGGTAAATTCAGCGTCAGCTTCTTCATCAACAGATAATACAGTGGCTATTACTTGAACATCATCCATATAATCTTTTGGAAATAGTGGTCTTATTGCGTGGTCAATTGCTCTTTGAGCAATAATTGCATCATCAGTACCTCTTCCATCTCTTTTTACAAATCTTGAACTTTTGATGGAACCACTGGCGTACAATTTTTCTTCATAATTTACGGTAAGTGGGAAAAAATCCTTATCTGGATTTGCATTTCCGGACACTGCTGTTACTAAAACAACTGTTTCACCATAGGTGGCTTTTACGGCCATAGTTGCTCTTAAAGCAATTTCTCCGGTTTCAAGCACCAAATTCTTTCCTGCAAAGGAAATTTCTTTTTTTACATATTTATTCATTTTTTAATTATAGGAAAAATTTTATAAGAAGACTAAGAGTTGAAATACTATGCACTTCTACGTCAAGAATGCACACTAGCCCAATCCTTAATACTTCTAAGGTATAAAATCTTCCCTAATCCTTAACTTTTCAATTAATTACTTACTACTTACTTATTAAACTCAACTTTTTCAAGTAAAGCTTGGTATCTTTCGGCATCTTTATTCTTCAAGTAAGCTAAAAGGCGTCTTCTTTTATTGACCATTTGAAGTAGTCCTCTTCTAGAGTGATTATCCTTTTTGTGAGCTTTTAGGTGATCTGATAATTTGGCAATTCTTTCACTTAATAAAGCCACTTGTACTTCTGGAGAACCAGTATCCGAAGCGTGTAACCCACTAGTTTTAACTATTTTAGATTTTACTGCTTTTTCTAATGCCATAAACAACCGAAATCTTAACAAACTAAGATTAAAAAATCAACCTTTATTCTACGTTACGGCACAAAACACCGGTCAATAGGGCTTTTGCAGCCTTTTTGTTAATTTTTAAATCCCAAAAGTTAGATTTTTGCAACACTAGCAATGAAAGACTGTCTGCGTATTCATCGATAATGTTAACAAGACCAAATTTAGTATTTTTTTGTACGTTATCTATATTTATAATTTGAGATCCAGCAAACTCTTGAGCAAGATCAGTATATACCTGTCCAAAATCCCCTAATTCTTGAGCACCGACTGCAAGTATAAGATCATAATCAAAACCTTTTATAGAGGCTCCTACACGGCTTAAATCAAAGTTTTTGTCTATAGGACGAACCTTTAGATATAAAACATCCTTTTCAGTTGAATAATGAACTTTGGCGGCTGGGGTATTGGAATAATCAATAGAAACCATGAGTTCTCGTTCTGCAATATCGGCTGTCACATCTTCAGGAGCAATTAAATCAGCACAACCATCGGGAAGTTGGCCGGTATATACAAAACTCACATCTTTACCTTTTTCCTTCAACATGTGGTATAAACCCACACCTGCAGAAAACGCATCTTTTCCCGCTATTTTAGAAGGAAATATAGCTATTCTTTTAGCACCTTCTACTAATTCAAAAAATCTTACATCACTATTTGATTTAAAGCTTGTTGTGACGTCTGTATATTCAGTTGTGTTTTGCATTGTGTGTTCGTTCATAAAATTAGGAATAATTTAGGAGGATTAAGGGATTGTATAACAATTCGATAATGCTGTCAAATGGGGAAAAGTGAGTATTATTTTACTTCAATCCACATATCAGGTTGAATATCTAAAAATATAGGTTTTAAAAGCACGCCACACTCATTATCCTTACCCACAACAGCAACTTCATCTTTACCTTGGCGTAATCTTTTAATAGAACCACGATAAATAGGTTCATCTTTTTCTGTAATATCAGCAGGATCTTTAGCATAAATAGCCACACGAGCATTTGGTTTTAAAGCTCCAGCTATAACTTTTGAACCAACAATCAAATCTCCGGAAGCAAGTTTAAATATTTGAATAACTTTAGCTCTACCTTTTATCTTTTTCTCTTCACTAATAGCTTTTCCTTCTAAGAGGTTCTTGGCATCATCGATAAGTTCGTAAATTGCTTTATAAGATTTAATTGGAATGTTGTGGGTATCGGAAAATTCAGCTATCGATGGAGAAACTTTTACATTAAAACCTAAAACCACACCTTTGGTACTTTGAGCTAGCATAGCATCGGATTCAGTAATATCTCCAGTGGAACAGTGTAAAAATTTAAGTGCAAAACTAGCACCCACTGAAGAACTTACTAAATCGGCCAAACAACTCTTAACAGCTTCAAGTGTTCCTTGTGTATCAGCCTTTAATACCACAGCAATAGTTTTCTTAGCATTTTTGCCAATTATTTCTACACGATTTTCATCAACAGCTAATTCAGCTAATTCACTACCAATAGTTAAAATTAAGTCACCAACGTTTGGAACTTTACTAAATCCAAGAATTTCCACAGGTTTTGAAGGTCCAGCTTCTGTTACCATAGCACCCTTATCGTCCATTATTGATTTAACCTTACATTCCCCGCCACTAGCAGAAACCTTGTCACCAATGTGTAACGTGCCGTTCTTGATAATACAAGAAACAATTACACCTTTTTGTCTATCTAAACGAGATTCAACAATTGTAGCTTCCAATTCACCTTTGGGATCAGCACGTAATTCAGCAAGTTCAGCAACGAGTAAGATGGCATCTAATAAACCATCCATATTTTTGTTTTCTTTAGCTGATACTTCAACACTAATTACATCCCCACCCCAGTCTTCAACCAAAATATTATGTTGAGCGAGTTCTTGTTTTACTTTTTGGGAATTAGCACCAACTTTATCGATTTTATTGATGGCTACAATAATTGGAACGCCGGCTGCTTTTGCATGAGAAATGGCTTCAACTGTTTGAGGCTTAACACCTTCATCAGCTGCCACTACTAAAACAACGATATCAGCAGCTTTTCCACCACGTGATCTCATTTGAGTAAACGCAGCATGACCTGGTGTATCAATAAATGTTATTTTCTTTGAATTATGTTCTATTTGGTATGCACCTATGTGTTGGGTTATTCCACCATATTCTTTATCAACAACGTGGGCATGTCTTAGAGTATCTAAAATAGAGGTTTTACCATGGTCAACATGTCCCATAATTGTGACCACTGGAGGACGAAAATATTCAATTTTAGTATCTTGTCCTGTTTTTTCCATTTTAGTTTAATACCCATATTAGGATAAAGGTTCTTTTACTTCTTCAGGTCGCTGCTCAATTGATTCAGCAGCGGAGTCATCCGCAGATGCTTCTTCAGTTTTTGCAGCAGCGGCGGCAGCAGCTTCTTCAATATCTTTTTTCTCTTTTTCTTCTTTAGTATGTTTAATATTTTTAATATTTTTATCCCAAATACCAACTACTTTAGCATTAGCTGCTTTAGAAGAACGTGATTTGTCAGCAGAGGCACCGTCGGATTTATCATCGCTATACAATCCTTCAGCACTTTTAATATCAATTTTCCATTTTGTAAGTTTGTTAGCCAATCTAGCGTTTTGACCTTCTTTTCCAATAGCTAAGCTTTGTTGATCTTCTGGAACTGAAACTACAGCTCTTTTGTCTTCTTCAAATATTTCAACTTCTGTAACCTTTGCAGGTGACAAACTTGAAGCAATAAATTTCTCTACAGTATTTGAGAAAGGAACAATATCGATTTTTTCACCAAACAATTCAGCAATTATAGATTGGACACGAACACCTTTTTGTCCAACACAACTACCAACTGGATCAACTTTATCGTCTTTTGAATGAACAGCCATTTTGGTTCTAGAACCAGCCTCACGTGCAATTGCAGAAACAGTAACAACACCAGAAGCAATCTCAGGAACTTCTTGTTCAAATAGTTTAATTACAAAATCTGCATCAGATCTACTAACAATAATTTCAGTACCTTTTGGTCCCATTCTCACATCTTTTACTAAAACCTTAAGTCTTTGGTTAATTCTGTAGCTTTCTGTTTGAACTTGTTCTTGAGGAGGCATTATTCCTTGAGCATGAGATTTTCCTAAATCTAAAATAATAAGACCACCTTCCATTCTAAAAATGTGGCCAGAAACAATTTCTCCAATTTTTGATTTAAATTCTTTAATAATTTGTTCTTTTTCAGTTTCACGAATTTTTTGCAAAATTACTTGTTTAGCGGTTTGAGCAGCAATACGCCCAAAACCTGCAGGGGTAACGTCTACCAAATCTTTTATAATATTAACTTCACCTGATTCGGAATTTAATTTAGCAACAATTCCTTCAGAATCGTCAATATCTTCACCGTTTTCTTTTCTATCTTTTTTATACGCAGTTACTAGAGCCTCTTTTATAGACTCTATAATGTTTTCTACAGGTATTCCACGTTCTGTGGCTACCTGGTTTAAAGCCGAACTAAATTCTGTTATTGCCATAATATTTCTAACAAAAAAGTGGGTCATGCCCACTTAAAACTTAATACCTCTTAAATATACCAGTGTTAGAGTATCATTTGCAACAGATAAAGGCAAATCCAATTGATCATATATAATGAAATGGTTATGAAAGAAACAAAGTTTTTTGAACGAATAAGTAGAATCTTTAATACAACTGAAGAAATAAGTAAAGAAATCCTTAGTAGACCAAGGAAAAGCTCGTTTAGGATAAATACTTTAAAAACTCAAAATATTGAAGAAATAGCAAAATTAACCAAAATTATACCTATAAAGTGGTGTCAAAATGCTTTTAATATAGAAGGTGATAAATCTTTATTAGTGGCAAGTGACGTTTTTAAAAATTCAGAAATATATATTCAAAATGCATCAAGTTTAATACCACCTTTAGTATTAGAACCCAAGGAAAATGACGTGGTTTTGGATATGTGCGCCGCTCCAGGAGGAAAAACCATTCATATTGCAAATATAACTAACAATAATGCCTTTTTGTATATTAACGAAAACGACAATAGACGCTTGAAAAATTTAACGGAGGTACTATCAACGCATAACGTAAAAATTGTTCATTGTTTTAACCAACCAGCCCAATTTTTACACAAATATACCAATCAAAAATTCGACAAAATATTACTAGACGCCCCTTGTAGTGGTGAAGGAATGATTGATTTTACAAAGAAAAACCCTCTAGTGTACTGGAGTACAGACAAAATTAAAAAACTTAGTTTTGTCCAAAAAACTATGTTAAAAACCGCTTACGAAATGCTTAATCCAGGAGGGGTTTTGGTCTATTCAACATGTACATTTGCCCCAGAGGAAAATGAAGAAGTAATAGACTATGGAATTAAAACTTTGGAAGACTTGACCGTGGAACCAATAAACATAGATATATCAAATATAAAAACACCGATAATACAGTGGAATAACAAAAACTTTGATAATAATGTATTAAAAGCAATAAGAGTAACCCCAACAGAATTTATGGAAGGGTTCTTTGTGTGTAAAATAAAAAAAGGTATTTAAGCGGTTAAATACTCTTCAAGCAATTGTTTTTGCTTTTTGGATATCTTCTTTGGAATTGCTAAATTAACTTGTACAAGAACATCTCCTTGAGTTGTAGCGTGTAATTTTGGCATTCCTTTACCTTTTACCAAAAATCTCATACCTGGTTGAGTACCGGCTGGGATTTTTAGTTGTGTGTGAGAAATACCAGAAGTTGAATGTAAATCAACCACAGGAATGTCGACAGTACCACCCAAAGTGGCTATTACAAAATCAATATCTTTAGTTACAAAAATATTTTCTCGGGAAATATCAAACTCTCGAGGAGATTTGTAATGTAGGGTTAAAAACAAATCACCTGCAGGAGTTCCCTGAGGACCGGGCATACCCTTACCAGGAAAACGCATTTCAGCACCATCGTGAACACCTTGAGGAATCTTTATAGATAATTTACCACTTTCAATGTTTACTTCTTTTTCTAAACCAAACACAGCATCTCTAAATTCAATTTGCATTTCATAATAAAGATTTTTTCCTCTTCTTGGAGTACGAGAACCTCCAAAGCCACGAGAACCAAAAATACTTTCAAAAACGTCAAAAGGATCGAATCCTTCAAAACCTTCACCAAAAGGATTAGCACCCGATGCAGAACTCCACTGACCTTGAAAACCATTATTACCACCACCTGCATTAAATCCAGTACCAGCGTGACCGTACGTATCGTACATTTTTCTTTTTTGAGGATCACTTAAAACTTGATAGGCTTCATTTATTTCTTTAAAGCGAGTTTCAGCTTGCTTTTTGTCACCATCACCTACCATGTCAGGATGATGAGATTTAGCTAATTTTTTATAAGCTTGCTTTACTTCTTCAGCAGTGGCACTTTTTGAAATATCTAAAGTATCGTAATAGTCTTTTGACATAGGAATATTTTAACACAGTAAAAACGCGCGGGACCCCACCTTCGCGCAAAGGTAGGGTCCAATTTTCGGATCCCAATAGGGTCAAACTAATTATTTGACAGAGTCCTTCAAACCTTTACCAGATTTGAAAGCTGGTGTCTTGCTTGCAGGAATGTGTAATGGAGCTCCTGTCTGAGGATTTCTTCCCATTCTTGCGGCTCTTGTTCTAACTTCGAATGTACCGAATCCAGTCCAAGTAACTTTTTCGCCTTTTTTAAGAGCTTTCATGATTACATCGGATACTGCATCAACTGCTTTTGCAGCATCTACTTTTGTCATTCCGGCCATGTCGGCGACTCCAGCAATTAACTGTTGTTTTGTCATTTTTAACACCCCCTTTCAAAATTCTGCCTGGTAGGCTATAAAATTTTATCAATTCTCACTATAGAACTATTATCTGTATCTAATAATACGCTTCGAAAAGCCTTGGTTCCAGAAGTTTCCCATTCAAATCGCTGATTTCTTGCGGTTTTAAATAAAGCTAAAATTATTTCTTTTTTAACACCCAAAATAGAATCAATTATCCCGGTCATACCAACATCAGACACATATAAAGTGCCGTCTGGTAACTTTCTTTCATCACAGGTAGGTATATGTGTGTGGGAACCAACAACCGCAGTAACGCGACCATCTAAATAAAAACCCATTGCACATTTTTCACTAGTAGCTTCTGCATGAAAATCCACAACAATAGCTGCAAATTTTTCATTCTTAGTTTCTTCTAATATTTCGTCTGCTTTGGAAAAAGGATCGTCTAAGTAAGAAAACGTTCCACCAAAGGAAGTTCTTCCCATTAGATTAATAACTAATACTTTTCCTTTTTTTCCAGTATCCACAATAGAATAACCTTTACCAGGTGTACCTTTTGGATAATTAGCAGGAATTATAATGGGTAAATCTTCTATAAAATCTTCTGTGCCGTTTTGCCAAAAAACGTGATCGCCACTTGTGAAAAAATCTACACCAACATTTTGCATTTCAGCGAGGGTTTCTTCAGTGATTCCTCTACCGCCAGCGATGTTTTCTGCGTTGGCAATTACAAGATCAATATCTTGATCTTTTTTTAAATCGGGAAGAATTCTTTTAACAGCTTTCCTTCCTCCTTCGGCGACTACATCTCCTATAAATAAGATTTTCATGTTCCTATAAATCTAAGTAATTTTTACTTGTGGACAGATATCTAGGTGAGAATAGCATAACAGTACCTAAAAATACAGTAACGTAAATTGCAATTGTTGCAACTGTAATAAATATGTTACTTAGCGGTTTCTGATATGCGAGTTTCTCTTATAACAATAACCTTAACTGTACCTGGATAGGTCTGTTCAAGTTCAATTTTTCTCGCTATTTCTCGTGCTAATAAAGCAGTAGAGGTATCGTCTACTTTTTCAGGAGAAACAAACACTCTAACTTCACGTCCGGCTGACACAGCAAAAGCTTTTTCAACACCGTGAAAAGATAATGCAGCTTCTTCCAAATCCTTCATACGTTTAATGTATGCTTCGTAGTCTTCACCTCTAGAACCAGGTCTAGCACCACTTATATGGTCTGCAAGAGCCACGATGGCAGCTTCAATGCTTGAATAGCTATCGTTGTGGTGTTGTGCCACACAGGTAATAACATCCTCAGGAACCTTGTGTTTTCTCAAAAGTTCAGCACCAAGTTCCACATGAGTTCCATCTTGATCGGTAATAACTTTACCAATGTCATGTAGCAAACAACCTAGTTTAACTGTTTCAACATTAGCATTTAATTTATGAGCCAAAAACACACCAATTCTTGAAACTTCTAAAGTATGCTCGATCATATTTTGACCATAAGAAAATCTATATTTGAATTTTCCAAGAATTTGAATTAAATCTTTAGATAAATTATAAACACCTAATTTGTGGCATAGATCATCTCCAGCCTTAAACATAATGTGTTCTAATTCTTTTTGAGTCTTTTCAACAATTTCCTCAATTCTTGCAGGTTGAATTCTTCCATCAGCAATTAGTCTTTCTAAGGAAATTTTAGCAACTTCACGTCTAACAGAGTCAAAGGATGAAATAGTTATTTCATCTTGTGAAGAATCTAAATCTAAATCAACGCCAGTAATCTCTTCGAAAGATCTAATATTTCTACCTTCTTTTCCAATAATTCTACCTTTTATATCAGCATCTGGGATTTTTACACGAGAAGTTGTATGTTCTACCACAACATCAGTAGCCCCATATTCTAAAGCATCCATTAAAATATCTTGAGAAATTTTATCGGCTTCTTTTTTAATTTCTTCTTCGTGACGTCTAATTCTTTTACTTTTTTCCTCAACTAATTCTTTATCCAAACTATCCAATAAAATTTTTCGAGCCTCATCTTTGGTAAGAGACGCTACTTTCTCAAGCTGACTTTTTTGTTTTTCAAACATCTCATCAACTTCTATTTGTTTCTTTTCAATAGTTTCTTTAGCAAGTCTTAAAGTTCTAGCTTTATTTTCTAATTCTTTTTCAGAAGATTCTAAACGACCTTTTTGTATAGCTATATTCTTTTCTGCTTCTAAAGCATGTTCTTTGATTTTTCTAGCCTCATCTTCAGCAGAAGATTTTACCCTAAATGCCTGATCACGAGCTTCTAAAACTAGTTCTTTAGCACGTGTGCGTGCTTCTAAAGTAATAGCATTTTCAGCCAATGCCTTAGCGGCAGGGTCATCTGATATAGGAAGCTTTTCTATAGGTAAATTTAATAAGTTACTCTTTTTAGAGTAAAACCAAAATCCCGAAGCACCGCCCGCCGCGGCAACTACCACTAGTAATACTGTTAAAATGTCCATTTTTTTGTACCTCCATGTTTTTTAAATCCATATATTAATTATTTAATTTGGGTATTTGCCACAAAGGTTTAAAAAAAGTTAGTAACACGTAAGAAATGTTAGCTTATACATCTTATAAACACAGTTATGTAAGAAAGGCTCTATATTCATCTTTTAAACACAATATAGCAAAATCCGTAGCACCATTCTATACCAGTACGCCAAAAATTGCCAGTTTATAAATAACTATAGGTAATTAAAATTTAGTAGCTAATAAAGGAGCGATGATGTTGGAAGAATAACCACGAGACAATAAAAATCTATACATGCGCTGCTTTTGTACAGATACCGGATATGCTGAAAGACCCCTAATTTTCTGATCAAATACTTTAGAAATATCCGATTCTTCCTTTTCTAAGTCTACATCTTGCAAATTGGAGGTAATCAAATCTCTGGAAATACCCCGCAGCATAAGTGTTTTCATCAACTTACCCTGCGACATTGGTTTTGAAGATAGATTAAAATCACGGACAATATCTTTTGCCATCTGTTCGTCGTTTATAACACCATCTTCGTTTAATTTTTTTAAAAGGGAGTCTTTTAAAGAAGAGTAATCCTCAGAGGAAAGTTTGTATTTATTAAGATACATCACTAACCTAGCTGTGATTTCCTTCTCAGACCTACCCCTGTAAGATACAAAGTTTAAAAGTTTCCCATGTATCCTACAGGATAAATCATCTAATTCGTTATAGTTCATCGCCTAAAAGCTCATCGACAGCAGAATCTTCTGCAATAGCGTCTTTATCTTTTCCTATCTCCAATGGAATCTCGTGTAACTTTTTAACAGCTTCACGAACTTTTTTATCTATTTCATCAGCAAGTTTGCGATTCTCTTTTAAGTATTGTTTTACAGCTTCCTTGCCCTGACCTAGCTTTTCACCATTGTATTCATACCAAGAACCACTTTTTTTAACTACGTCAAAATCAACACCCACATCAATTAAACCACCCATTTTGCTAATACCTTCGCTAAACATAATGTCGAATTCAGCCGATCTAAATGGAGGGGCAACTTTGTTTTTAACAATTTTCGCCCGCACTTTAATACCACCAACTTCAGTGCCATTTTTTATAGATTCTATTTTACGAACTTCTATACGAACGGAAGCGTAGTACTTAAGGGCTTTACCACCTGCAGTGGTTTCAGGATTTCCAAACATCACACCAATTTTTGATCTTAACTGGTTAGTAAAGATTAAAGTACAGTTAGATCTACTAATAGCACCGGTAATTCTTCGCAAAGCCTGACTCATAAGACGAGCTTGCATTGCGATTTGAGTATCCCCTATGGAACCTTCAATTTCTGCTCGAGGAACCAATGCAGCAACCGAGTCTATAGCAACCACATCCACAGCACCAGAACGTATTAAAGTTTCGGCAATCTCCAAAGCTTGCTCACCTGTGTCAGGTTGAGAGACAAGAAGTTCGTTCACTTTAACACCTGTTTTAAGGGCATATGTGGGATCAAAGGCGTGCTCAGCATCTATTAGAGCTGCAGTACCTCCTGCATTTTGACATTCAGCAATAATGTGTTGTACAAGGGTGGTTTTACCAGAAGACTCTGGACCATATACCTCAACAATTCTCCCTCGAGGAACGCCGCCTACACCTAGAGCAATGTCTAACGCTATGGAACCTGTTGGAATAACAGCAATTTCCTTTTCACCTATCTGGTCACCAAGCTTCATAATGGAACCTTTTCCAAAACTTTTTTCTATCTGGGCAAGTGCAGTCCTTAGGGCAAGATCTTTGTTTTTATCCACCTTATCCACAATGGTGGGCTCTTTCTTTTCGGGCTTTTCCGGCATAAATACCTCCTACAATTAAATTATTATTGGATCCATTCTAACAAGTGAAACTAATTTAGCAACGCGGGGGTGTCTAAAAATATTAGAATTTTTATAGTTCCTTTTTTAGCCTAGATATAACCATATCCTTGCCAAGAACTTCTAAAACATCAAATATCTGAGGGGTGGCTTTCTCACCTGTGACAGCAATTCTCAGGGTCATAAATGCCTCCTTTGGCTTATATCCATACGTGGAAAGTAATTCGTGACATTGTTTGTCTAAATAATCTCTAGTCCATTTAGAATTTTCAATATTTTCTAACAATCCCACAAAGTGAGATACTACTTCTTTGGCTTTAGCCGTGTCCGTAACAAAATCTAAATATAAATTACTATCAATAGTGGGTTCCTCATAAAAATAACGTGTGAGATCGTTAAACTCGGACAATAGCTTCATTCTTTCTTTTACCAACTCCAAAGCCTGCAAAGTATATTTAGTGGGTTTTTCTTTTGCATGCTCAATAGAATCTGTTTTAAATTTTTCATTCCATTGTTGAATTCTTTCCCATAATTTATCAGTTGGTAAATTTCTTATGTATGTACCGTTCATCCATAAAAGTTTTTGCCTGTCAAAAGCCACTAAATCGGTTGTTTGAATGCGATCCACAGAAAAATCTTTTACAAATTCGTCTAAGGAATAGATTTCTTTTTCAGTTCCAGGATTCCATCCCAAAAACATTAAAAAGTTCAGTACAGCTTCAGGTAAGTAACCTTCTTTTAAAAATTCAATTGCAAACACAGAGCCAAATCTTTTAGATAACTTTTTATCGCCACCTAATTCTTTTAGGTTTGGTAAATGAATTATTTTTGACATTTCCCAACCAAAAGCTTGGTATAAAAGTACATGTTTAGGAGTGGAAGGTATCCAATCGTTACCGCGCATTACATGTGTAATTTTCATCAAGTGGTCATCTATAACCACTGCCAGATGATATGAAGGAAAACCATCAGATTTTAATAAAACCTGATCATCAATATCATTAGAATTAATTGAAATATCTCCAAACACTTCATCGTGAAAAAAAATATTTTTATCGTTTGGAACATTTAGTCTAATAACATAGTCCTCACCATTTTTTAATTTTTCGGAAATTTCTTCTTTGGGTAAGTTCAAACAATGTTTATCATACTTAGTTGTAGGCAATCCTTGCTTCTGTTGGGAATCACGTAGTTCTTCTAAACGTTGTTTGCTACAAAAACAATAATAAGCAGCATTTTTTTCTATTAATTCTTCAGCATATTTTTTATAAAGGGGTAATCGTTCTGATTGTATATATGGACCAAATTCCCCGCCAACACGTGGACCTTCATCCCAACTCAAACCATAGTCATTAATAATATCTAAAATTCTATCAACGGCACCATCTACCAAACGGGCTCTGTCAGTATCTTCAATACGAATTAAAAAAGAACCATTATATTTTTTTGCCAAAGCAAAGTTATATAAAACAGTTCTTATGTGACCAACATGGTATTCACCTGTGGGGCTTGGAGCCATTCTTGTGCGAATATGCATAAATAGATTTTAACACGCTATTGCAACTAACTTTAGTTGTCTTGTACTATATAAGTAATGAAATTAACAGAAGTAGCAAAAGCGTTCAAAGCAGGATTAGTTTTTTTAGTTGGATTTATGGGTGTTTACTATATATCAATCTTAATAGTATTCCCAGTTGCAGGAACACTTATAAAAGCAATAATTCCAGATAGAAATCCTCCTCAAACTATATTTGGATTATTAAGCCCGTTGGAATTTGTTGAAAAAGCAATAGATGGTACCCCAATATATGAATTAAATACTAAATCAGGTAGGTTACCTTCTACTATGCCAGATAAAATGTATGTTTTTAAGTATAAATCAGTACCTTTTTCTTATGTAGCAGGTAAAACAGCAATACAAGATGCTTCCGTATTGGGCTATACAGATCCAGATTTGATTACAGATTTAAAAAGCGACGTATATAAATGGCGAAATCTCCAAACAGGAACTATTTTGGAAATAAAAATAAATGGTAAAGAATTAACATCAACTACTCAACTAACAGGAAAAGATTATTTATATCCAAAGGGCACCGTAACAATACAAAAATCTGCAGAAACCTCAAAATCAATGTTAAAAATGATCGGAAGATTCGATGATCCTTTATACACAACAGGCACACAAACAGTAAAAATGGGAAAATATTTTGGGGCTAAAGTAATTGAAACAAATAATCCAGAAGAAGCTCAAGTTGCTAAAGTAGATTTTTTTAGAAAAATTAAAACTCCAAAGGAAATAGAATATAAAATATTGGGTCCTGATCCTAAAAAGGGACTGCTGAGTGTACAAACAGCAGCATTACCTGAAAATTACAATTCCTACAATAAAACCTTCACCTCAGTAAACTTTCCAAACATGGAAGTTTATTACTGGGAAATAGATACCAACACACAGGCAGTCTATCCAATCATTGGGGTTAATCAGGCATGGACACTAATTAAACAGGGAAAAGGGGTTATAACAAATGTAACTGCAAAAGAAGGGAATCCTTTTGAACCTTATACAAAAACAAGAATAGAAAATATTATAATTAATGATGTCTATTTAGCTTATTATGACACTCCTGCAGCACAAACATATCTACAACCTATTTATGTGTTTGAAGGAAATTACAAAACCAGTGGAACAAATGGTGGAAGCATTTCAATATATTTCCCAGCTGTTGCAGGACAACATATTCAAGGAAATACTACAGAAACCAAATAAAGTAACGTATTATTTTTTAACTTCCGGTAAGATCCAGTTTAGTAGATTTCTAGTATCTCTAAATCTATCGGCACTTCCCGTAACAACAATTGTTACATCCACAGAGTCTGTAGCATACTCATAAATTAAAACCTCCCCTGCCGCTACTGTGGTGCCAGTTTTAACACCTATAGATTCAGGTATTTCCCACAGCAAAGAGTTGGTATTTAGTAAACGCGTGTAAAAAGCTCCATCTGTGGAATAAAACGAGTATTCCTTCAATTTAACAATATCGCGTATTACCTGAGATTTCATCGCGTTCTTTGATAACAAATATAAATCGTATGCAGTGGAATAATGCGAACCATTTACGCCATCAAGCCCAATTGTATTTGTAAAGTTAGTATCTGTCATTCCAAAACTTTTTTTTTTTTTTTTCATGTGTTCAATAAAATCTTTGTAAGAAATTTTTCCCATGGATAGCGTACAAGCCGCGTCAGCAGAAGAATTAATAAGTAATGCATGTAATAAATCTGAAACTTTAAAACTTTTACTAATGGGCAAATAAGCTTTAGATCCTTCTACTTGAGCACAAACAGCAGGAACACTTATAACATCATCAAGAGAATAGGTAGATACAGCTACCACAGCAGTCATTAATTTTGTAGTGGAAGCAGGAGCAGATTTGAAATCGGAATTAAATTCATACAAAATTTCACTTCTTTTATTATCAACTACAATCGCAGATATAGCTGAAAGTTCAGGTGCCTGCTCAAAATTCATTCTTTTTACAAGCACTGGAAACTCAGGAATCTTTTTTGATTCAACAAGCTCTTTATCCATAAAATCCACGTAACGATCATTAAAGGAATAAATACTAGAAGAAAGTTGCTTAAAATACGAAGAATAATAAACAAAGTAACCAGAAAATAAAAGAAAAAATGAAAACAACAATGTATACGAAAAAATCTGAACAAACTTGATTTTAGAAATAGAAACTAAATCTACAATCCAAATAACCAACATTAATAATTTGAAAACCAAAATAGCAAAAACCTGTAATAGTGAAAAATTAGGAAAAACTAATTTAATGCGAGGAATCTTAATCTTAAACTTATTAAAAGGACGTGGAATAAAAGAAAAAACTTTACGACACCTATTTATCAATTTAACAATAAGGCTTTTACAACGTGCCAATAAAGAATTCACCCGCGACGGTAAAATAAACATAAAGAAATGATATCCAGTTCTAAACCAAAGGGTCAATCATTTAATTTTACGGACGTAACCTTTTAACGTCTCTAGGTAAAAAGATAACCTCTTTAATATTTGGCATATCTAAAATTTTCATCACTAATCTAGCAGGACCGATACCAGCACCACCATGTGGCGGACAACCATATTTAAAGAAATTAAAGTAGTCCTCAAGAGATTCTAAAGGCATACCTTTATCTTGAGCTTGCTTTTGTAATACATCCAAACAATGTTCTCTTTGAGCACCTGTGGTTATTTCAATACCTCTATATAAAAGGTCAAAACTTTTGGTTAAGGTTTGATCATTTTCGTGGCGCATATGATAGAAGGGACGTACTTCAATAGACCAATCAGTTAAAAACACAAAGTCATGGTTAAATTCTTCTTTGATTAAACGAGATAGTTCTTTTTCCTCTTCAGGACTTAGGTCATTTACTTTTTCACTTGCCACACCAGCTTTAGTTAATTTTTCTTTAGCTTCTTTCATAGTTACTTTTGGAAATGGTGTTGTTGGAATTTCAATATCTAAACCAAGATTTTCTTTTATACATTTAAAACCTTCAACAAGCATATCTTCTTCCATCTTCATAATTTCAAAATGATCTTTAACGTAAGAAGATTCAAAATCCCAACCGGT
>CAYOCN010000002.1:0-6196 GCA_964402525.1 uncultured Candidatus Saccharibacteria bacterium
AGGAGGGTAAAGAGGGAGAAAATGTGGCAATAGAAGCACCTGAATCACAATCTCAAATGTACGCCAATATTATGGAGACAATTCTAAGGACCAGTACAAAAGTAGAGTGGAATGAGGAAGGTAAATCTCCATACATTAACTACATTAGTGCAGAATCAGGCGCAGGAAGACAAGTTTATTATGAAGATGAAAGATCATTGAGAGAAAAATATAAATTGGTAAATGATATTAAACTTGGTGGTGTTGGAATTTGGGCTTTAGGCTATGATGGTGGCTACACTGAGTTGTGGGATCTTCTTTTTGATGAGTTTATTCGTTAAGTCACTTGGTGGTCTTCTTCGAGGACACCCCAAATTACTAGGCATAGAAGTGGTAGGTAATATGGCAAAACACCAAAGGTGTTTTTGCATATTACCTGGTGGGCTCACATGGATTCGAACCAAGGACCTTTGCAATGTGAATGCAACGCTCTAACCAACTGAGCTATGAGCCCTCATAGCAAGAACATTCTACAACAAAAGAAAGATATTATAAAATTAAATTTATGAAAAATTTGGCAAAAGACATTAAAACAGGATTAATAGATTTATTAGAAGTGGCCTTTGTAGGAATAACCGTATTTGCTTCAGTATTTTATCTATTCATAGGACAATCGCTTAGAGTAACAGGATTATCAATGATCCCCACCTTTAAAAACGATGAGGTAATTATGATTGAAAAACTAACCTTAAACCTAAACCCACTGGAAAGAAAGACTATTATAGTATTTAAAAGTCCTAAAGAACCAAAAAAACTACTTATAAAAAGGGTAGTTGGTTTACCAAATGAAACAATAAAAATAAGTGAAGGAATTGTTTATATAAATGGAACAAAATTGGAAGAACCCTACATTAACGGTCTAAAAACAAAACAAGAGAAATATCTGTTAGAAGGTCAAGAATATAAAATACCAAACGGAGAATATGTTGTTATGGGAGATAATAGAGTGGATAGTGAAGACTCCCGAGAGTTTGGACCAATAAAAACAACTGATATGACCGGAAAGGTATTAATGGTATACGAACCGATTAAAAACTTTAGGATAATTAAAAACTAGAATTACTTCTCTTGAGGTACAACGTTTATTTTCTTTTTCTTCTTGGTTTTCCATGCAAATTGCACAGATCCTTGAATTAATGAAAAGATTGTAAAATCCTTACCCATACCAACATTTGCACCAGCACAAAACTGTTGACCACGTTGTCTAACAATAATCTGTCCCGGTTTTACAGCAGCACCTCCAGATGTTTTAACACCTAAACGTTTTCCTGCTACATTTCCACCTTGGCGGGCTTTTGCACCACCTGCTTTTTTATGTGCCATATTACTTTGATTCTCCTGTGAAACTTATTTTTTCCACTTTAATAACACTTAATGGTTGTTTGTGACCTTTTAATTTTTTGTATCGAGATTTTGCTTTAAATCTAGCAACTCTTACCTTTTCATCTCTTATATCTTTAACAATTGATAATTCAACAGTAACATTAGTTAATACAGGTGAACCAACAATAGAAGTTTCATTATCAACATAAGCTAAAACCTCAACATTAATTGGATTTTCCTGACATTCTATTTCAAAGGTGTCATTTTCTGCTACTTTTAGTTGTTTTCCGCCTAAGCGAATGATGGCATATTTCATAACTAAGTGATATTACAATATATTAAGCTTTTCGACAAGATCGAAATCGTCATCCCCAGCAATTCGATTATATCGTACGAATCCACATTTCTGGCATTCATGTACCAAAACTTCCTCTTCTTTTCGTTTGTAAAACTTAGCTATAGGCTTCATGAGGCCCATACAGGTGGCTTTTCTGTCCCCCGATTCTACATCAACGTGTACCGAATATAAACAATAAGGACAGTGATTTCGGTTATGAGTACCGGGTGCTGTGGTACTTACTTTCTTATTACAATTTGCACAAATGAAGTAATTATTATAATCCTTTGACATTGGTACCGACAATAATGAGTACATCGTAGGCTGCTTTAGAATCTAAATCATCTTGAACCACAATATCCAAGTAATTATCTTTCATATCAGCTGTAAGAAGCTCCTTATATGCAACTTTATCTTTTTTAAACTTTAAAAGAGTATTTTGGCGACCTACAATATCAGCATCACCAATCTCTATATTATCTACACTGTATTTAGCAGTTGTTAAAAGTGTTTTTGTTTTAGAAGCCAAACCACCGATACCGGCACCATTTTCTATTCTAATTTTTAAATCTTCCTTTTTAAGCTCCACTTTTGTTTCAGCAGATTTGGTAGATTCTTTTACATCAGCTTCTTTTTGCTCACTTAATACAGTAGGTTGCGTGTTACTTTGAGCTATTTGTTGATTGTTGGATGGTTGTTGTTTATTAGAATTAAGTAAAGCTCTACCACCAAATATTCCACCAATTAATAAAACTACAGCAGCAGCAACTCCTGCGTACACCATAGCGGAACTTTTCTTTTCAACAGCAGGCATGGGTAAAAGAGACAATAAATTTAAAGGTGAGGTTAAAATACCGGGAAACATATCAAGCATGTAGTGCATTAACAAATGTATTTCAAAACTTTCAACGTCAGTATTGTTTGAATTTGGAATAACAATTTTAGTAATATCAAATCCAGCTTTAAGCTTTAAACTATTAGTCAAATCTAATGTATAAACTTTTTTAATAGGATCCTCGCGTTTATAAGTAGATACTTCCTCAATAGCTTTAACTAAATTTTCTTTAGAAAAATCTGAACCAAATGTCTTAGAAAAATACACACCACTTAAATCTGATAGTATCAAAACATTTCCAGAACCATTTTGCATTACAAAAATTGCAGGTTCATTAACATCAACATATTTTGGAAGAACAGAAACCCACGAAATAACTGATTTTAATTCAATTCCAACTAAATTAGATATTTCTAAATATTTATCTAAATCTGTTTTTCTAACACCAATAAACGAATAAGTGAACGGGGCGATTTTGTTGTAGGAATAGTATAATTCGTCAACAGTGACACCCTCAAGAGATGATTTTATATCTTCCATGACAGTAGCTTCAGTATCTTCAACACCTTTTTTTACTGTTACAAATTTTGGAAAATAATTTTCGGGTTCTAATATAAAAGTTAACGCACAGCCACCTTTTGCTTTTGGGTTAATACCAAGATTATTAATGGAATTTTTAAGATATTCGGAAAACTTTTCAACATCTAAAACCTGACTGTTAGAACAAATATCCTCTGGTATAGAAACACCACCTTTTGTAAAACCACTCTCTGCAATAACAGAAACTTTTAACGTATTTTCTATAAGAGAAACAACAATTTCAGTCATGCATTTATAATAACACGACTAAATATTCTTCTCCAGCGATAAGCTCAGAAGCTAATACTTTTTTCTTTATTTCAGTTTCAAATTTAGCAACAGCCTTTTTATTTTCTTCTGTTGCCTCGTAAGTAACTGTTATAGGTGCGGATACATCAAGCTGTTGAGCTTTTCGTAAATCTTGAATTTTTCTAATAAGTTCACGGGCAATACCTTCAGTTTCCAATTCCTCTGTCATAGCAATATCTAGGTGTATAAAGAATTTTTTGTCCTCAAAAGATTCGGTATTTTCAACTGGAGCAGAAACCACGGCAACATTTTTAATATTAACTTCGTCCTTAATTAAATCTTCCTGAAATTCTATTGTTACACCATCTTTTGGCATAACATACAAATTAGCTAAAGGTTGTCTAACTTTTAAACCTTTAGAAACTCTAATAGATAAAGCTGCAGAAACAATTGAACGCGTAAAACTCATGGATTCAATAAGTTTTTCCTGATCTTTAGTTAAAGTTACTACCTCAGGATAAAAGTCGTGGTGTACAGAATCCAAACCTGTTAAATCTTTTACATTTAGTATCTGGTACATCTGTTCGGCCAACATCGGCGTCATTGGAGCAACTAAACGTGAAAACTGCACTAATACGTAATATAAAGTTTTTAATGCTTCCACGTCGTCGTCTTTAATTCGATCGCGAGATCGGCGAATATACCAAGTTGATAAGTCTTGAACAAACTGAGGTAATTCACGCGAAGCTTGCATTATCCAATATTTATCGAGATTTTCAGTAGCGTTGTTTATAGCTTTTTGTAATAAAGCCAAAATCCATTTATCAAGTTCGTTGTTAGATTCGGGTTTTTCCAAATCAAATTTAACATTAGCCAAATTAGCGTAAGTTAAGAAGTATCTTAAAGAATTCCACAGAGGCATGAAAAACTCTTGTTTAACATCTTTTAGAACATCTGTGTGAAAACGAGCACTTTCACCTTGAACAATCGGAGAAGTTAAAACAAACAAACGTAATACATCAGCCCCAAAACTATCTAAAACTTCTTCCATTGGTGGAAAATTCTTTTTACTTTTAGCAAGCTTTTTACCTTCTTTATCAAGCATCATTCCACTGGTAACAGCATTTCTGTAAGGAACCTTATCAAACAAAGCCACGCCTAAAACATGCATTGTGTAAAACCAAAGTCTAACTTGATCCAAACCTTCGGCAATGTAATCAGCGGGATAAACCAACTCAAAGTTTTCTTTATTTTCAAAAGGGTAATGAACTTTGGCAAAAGGAACAGAACCTGAATCGTACCAAACATCTAAAACATCGGTAACACGCTTAAAAGTTCCACCGTTTTTTGTGTCTTCCCAAGTTACTTCATCAACAAAAGGTCTGTGGGGATCGTCAATTTTTGTACCTGATAATTTTTCAACTTCTTCAAATGAACCTAAAACCACCATCTCATTTGTTTTGTCATTAATCCAAACCGGAAGGGGTGTTCCCCAGTAACGGTTTCTACTTATGGCCCAGTCACGGGCATTAGAAATCCACATACGAGACATTCCGTCTTTTAAGTGCTCTGGAACCCAATTAACAGTTTGGTTTTCTTTAACCATTTGATCTCTTATTTTGGTAACAGCCAAATACCAACTTTTTATTGGTCTATAAATTAAGGGTGTTTTGGTTCTATAGCACATGGGCATTCGATGCACTATGGTTCCGGTATCAAATAAAACACCGTTTTTCTCAAGGTCCACTAAAATTACTTTATTAGCAGCTTTATAAAATAAACCTTTATATTCCGGTATAACATCTAAAAAGTGAGCGGTATCATCTAAATAGTCAAAAATTCTAATACCCATTTTCATAAACACGTCAAAGTCTTCTTCACCATAAGGAGCTAAGTGAACTACGCCGGTACCATCCTCATCTGTGGCATGATCAGCGTAAACCACTTTAAAACAACCTTCGTCACGTTTAGATTCATAATAGTTATAAGGTTGCTCGTAATCTTTACCAACAATTTCTTCCGTAGAAACATCACCAACAAGTTTATATTGTTTATCTTTAAAAATATCTTCTACACGTTTTTCAGCTAATATATAAAAATCACCGTTGTATTCAACTTTTACATATTTAATTTTTTTACCAATAGCTAACATTAAATTTCCAGGCATTGTCCAAGGTGTGGTTGTCCAAGCTAATATGTAAGTATTTTCTGTATCTTTTAATTTAAATCTTATTGTTATATATGGATCTTCTAACTCTGAATAACCACCATCAGCCACTTCCTGATGAGATAAAGAACATCCCGCACGTGTTGAGTAAGGAACTACTTTAAAACCTTCATAAATGAAATCTTTGCTATAAAGCTCTTTAAATGACCACCACATACTTTCTATGAAGTTTTTATCCATTGTGTGATAAACATCTGTATCATCAAACCAACGACCTAAACGTGTTTCATAGTGATAAATAGCATCTTTATATTTAAAAACCGA
The DNA here is from genome assembly GCA_964402525.1 of uncultured Candidatus Saccharibacteria bacterium. GTDB lineage: Bacteria > Patescibacteriota > WWE3 > UBA101185 > UBA10185 > CAYOCN01. The sequence continues at coordinate 5,854 of CAYOCN010000002.1, forward strand.
TTCTTTGCAAAGTTGATTAAATTTTTCAATCCCAAATTTTTCAATATCTTCTTTATCTTTAAACCCTAGGGTCTTCTCTACTTCTATTTCTACCGGTAATCCCTGACAATCCCAACCCATGTTGCGAGATACATAAAAATTTTTCATACTCCAATATCGAGGAACAATATCTTTTAATGTCCAAGAAATAGCATGACCATAATGAGGAGTATTGTTTGCAGTAATCGGGCCATCATAATAAATCTTTTTAATAGAATCTTTTCGCAATTCTTTTAATTTTTCGACCGGATTTATTTGAGACCAATATTTTACTCGAAACCCAATTCCGCGCTTTATTAAAACG
>CAYOCN010000002.1:6206-10678 GCA_964402525.1 uncultured Candidatus Saccharibacteria bacterium
TATTTCCTCTTCTAACACTGGTAGATTAGGAACTGCATCTATTTCTTTAAACATGAATGTATATTACCAAAGTTTTGGTTTTAGTTGTAGTAGAAACTTGTAGTGCTATTTTGAGATTTGAAATAGTTATCAGTTTGATTTGCTCTAAATATTAAAACAGAAGTAATGGCCAAACCTATAATAATAAGGAGAATTAACAAAAAATAATACTTCTTCATTCACCTATTTTACAGCGCAAATACGTAATATCAAGGCTTCCATATAACATCGGGTGTACTGTTTTGCTTATTAATATAGCGCGCTAAAACAAACAATAAATCGGATAAACGGTTGATGTAAGGAATAAAAACCAAAAGTTCTTCTTTTTTACATTCTGTAATATAAAAAACAAAGGATCTTTCCACATTTCGACAAATAGATCTACAAATATGGGCATAAATCGCATAAGTTGAACCTCCGGACAATATAAAGTTTTCTAATTTTGGTAAATCTTTGTCTAAGTGGTTAATGGAATTTTCCATATCTAAAACCTTTTTAACCCAAATTTTAGAAACTTTATCGGGTAAAGGTGCATTTGCCACATAAGAACTAATAGAAAATAAATCACATTGAATTGTGTAAATTAAATCAGAAACCTCCTTGTTGTTATACGCACCTAAAAGACCTAGGAAGGAGTTTAACTCATCAATGCTTCCTAATACTTCAAAAACTTGTTCATGTTTTTTTAGTCTTTTAGGTGTTTTAAACAAGGAGGTTTCGCCTTGGTCACCCTTACGAGTGTAAATCATCAGCAGGCACTAAACCCACAGTGATAACACTTTGCACAACCTTCTTCGTAAACCAACGTATAGTTACCACATTCAGGACACATATCGGTTCTCACGAATAAATTACTTTCAGGTTGTTTTCCTTCAATAAGCTTTTCCACTTCTTCAACCCCTACTTCAAAACCTTTTTCAGCAACACCATTTGGATTTAGTTCTTCAAGTAAAACCTTAGCAACAGCGTCAGCCACAGAAGTAATTCTATTTTTACCAAATCCCACAGATTTTGAACCACCGATACCAACTAATTGCTTAATAATTTCCTTAACAGTTTCCTCATTTGAGGATGAAGCGCGCAACCAACCAGACATTAATCTTCCTAATGCCTCAGCAAGAGCTGTTACGTCACTACCTGCTTTACCAACGTTAACAAAAACTTCAAAAGGTCTTCCAGTGTTTTCTTCTTTATTAACAGTAATAAAAGCTTTTCCTTGAGGAGTATTCAATTTATAAGTAACTCCTGACAATTTTTGACCTCTTTCCAGCACAGCAGGTTTTGCCGTTACAGGCTCTCTTTTATCTTTAGTTTCTTTTGTTTCAAGAACAACTTCAGATCTACTTCCTGTTACATAGACTGTTAAACCTTTACAACCTAGTTCCCAACCCATCATATAAGCTTTTGAAACATCTTCCATTGAAGCATTTTCAGGAAAATTACATGTCTTAGAGATTGAGTTATCAACAAAAGCTTGAATAGAAGCTTGAGTTAGTATGTGTTCTTCAGGAGTAATATCCAAAGAAACAACAAAAGTATTTTTCACATTTTCTGGTAATTCTTTTATACCTTGGCACGATCCGGTATTAATAACTTTTTCAACAATTTTTTTCTTTACCTCTTCATCTAAATTAAGGTCATCTAAAGCTTTTTGGAAAGCAGGACTTACATAAGTTAAAGTCATTTTCCCAGCGTCACCGGAGGCTTGATAAACATTTCGGTAATAAGCTAAAGCAAAGTTAGGTTCACAACCATAACCCTCAACTCCAGCAACTGTTGAAATGGTTCCAGTAGGAGCAATAGTGGCTTGAGCACCATTTCGTATTCCATAACTTTTTATACCTTGCACAATTTCTTCCCAATCAACAACTGGACGACCCCAATCGTTTTTAAAAGGCTTTAGTGGTGTAGGTATAGTCCACATCAAGTTATCTTTATCGTAAATGCTACCTTTGATCTTAGGAAAAGCACCACGTTCTCTCGCTAACTCAATGGAAGTTTTCATAGAATGAAATCTTATGAATTCAGTAACTTGAGCAGCAAATTCCTGACCTTCATCACTACCATATCTAACTCCCATGGAATACATAACATCAGCTAAACCCATAAATCCAAGACCAATACGTCTTACATTTAAAGCGGCTTCTTTAAGTTCTGGAACAGCTGGAATATATTTATTTGCAGTTACAGCATTATCCAAGAATCTAGTAGATAAAATGATAGTTTTTCTTAATTCTTCCCAATCTAAATTTCCATCAGCACCAGTATGACGACCCAAATTTATTGAACCCAAGCAACAATTTTCGTAGGGTCCGAGCCATTGCTCACCACAAGGATTAGTTGCTTCTAGTTCGTATAGGTGTGGGACAGGATTTTGTCTATTGGCCACATCTACAAACAAAACTCCAGGTTCACCATTTTTAAAGGCATATTTGATTATCAAGTCGTAAATTTCACGAGCTCTTGGACTTTCTTTTACTTCTTTATTTGAAGGATCAATCAAATCATAAGTAGTATCTTTTTTAACAGCCTCCATAAATACATCGGTAAGAGCTACAGAAATATTAAAATTGGAAATTTTTCCTTCTTCGGATTTTGATTTTATAAACTCACGTATATCCGGATGATCTACACGTAACACCCCCATATTTGCCCCACGTCTCACACCTCCTTGAGCTATTTCACCAAAAGCCGCATCGTAAACCTGCAAAAATCCAACAGGACCTGTTGCAGATCCATTACTACTTTTCACTAAAGCACCCTTGGATCTTAATCGAGAAAAAGAAAATCCATTACCGCCACCGGATTGTTGAATTAAAGCAGCTACTGTAAGTGTGGAAAAAATACCATCGCGTTGCTTACCCAAATCATCAGCAATAGGTAAAACAAAACAAGCGGCTAGTTGACCAAGGGGAGTTCCAGCACCAGTAAAAGTTGGAGAATTTGGAAAAAACTTTTTGGTGGCTAATAAGTTATAAAACTCATTTCTGGAAAGTTCTGAATCTCTATAAGGTTTGTCTGGTTCCGCCATAACCTTGGCGATACGATCACACATCTCCTCAGGAGTTTCAGCTAAATTTCCTTCCGCATCTTTAAGTAGATAGCGTTTTTCTAGAATTTTTTTGGAGTTATCCGAAAATTCAATTTTAGCAACCTTCACCAGGTCACTGGGATCACTAGAATACAAGTATGAACTCATGTTTTAGCAGGTGTTCACGAACCAACAATAATTCACTGCCTGAGAAAAAATTGTTGAACCATGAAACTATTTAAATATATACGTAATAATTATCAAAGCACATATGCCCCCTATAAATAAAGTTACGTGTATTAGGATGTTGGATTTTTTAGTTGGAGTAACAACGTGGTAAATTCGAAAAAGGTACAGTGGTAATAATTTTTAATTTCCTCTTAAAAAAGCTGGAATATCGTACTTACTATCATCATCGTCTCGGGGTTCTTCCTTAACAGATTTATTTTTATGTTTATTCTCTTTTTCGTTAAGAACAGGTTCTTCCACTTTAGGTGTTTCTAAATCTTTTGGAACGGGTAAATTATAATCTTGTGATATCTCTTCAATATTTATAGTGGGAAGATCATCCTTTGAATCAAAACCAGTGGCAATAACTGTTATTTTCACCTGATCACTATATCTTTCATCTATTGTGGTACCAAAAATGATGTTGGCATCAATACTTGCAACCTCACCAATTATATTGGCTGCTCTATCCACTTCTTGCATTGTTAAGTCATTACCACCCAACACATTGAATAAAATTCCAGTGGCACCCATAATTGATTGCTCTAAAAGTGGTGAAGAAATTGCAGCACGAGCAGCTTGCTCAGCTCTATTTGTACCAGCACCAATACCAATACCCATAAGTGCGGAGCCGGAATCTTTCATAATTCTTCTAACATCCGCAAAGTCTACATTAATAAGTACTGGCATAACTATTAAATCAGCAATACCTTGAACACCTTGATTCAAAATACTATCAGAAAGCTTAAAAGCTTCTAATATAGTCATTTTTTCATCAGCAACATCTAAAAGTTTTTGATTTGGAATTGTAATTAAAGCATCAACTTCACGTTTTAAAGCAGCTATACCTTTTTCGGCATTCATAGTTCTTTGGCGACCTTCAAAAGCAAAAGGTTTAGTAACCACACCAATAGTTAAAGCACCAAGTTCTTTAGCAATTCGTGCAATCACAGGAGAAGCTCCTGTACCAGTACCACCACCCATACCTGCGGTAATAAAAATCATATCCGCACCATCTAAATTAGCTTTTAATAATTCTTTGGATTCTTCTGCAGCTTTTTTTCCAACTTCAGGATCGGAACCTGCACCTAAGCCACTTGTTAATTCTTGTCCAATTGGGATTTTTACAAAAGCTTCGTTAACAGACAAATCTTGAGCGTCTGTGTTAACAGCA
>CAYOCN010000002.1:10688-25953 GCA_964402525.1 uncultured Candidatus Saccharibacteria bacterium
CCAGTAATTTGTTGGGAAGAAATCATGGAGTTTAATACGTTACCTCCAGCACCTCCAACACCCACTACTCTAATTTTTGCAAATCGCTCCGCTTCCGGTTTTACATGCATATACCTAGTTTATTTTTTAGGGCAGGAAAGATTTTATCTTTTCAAAAACTTTAGAAAAACTTTTTCCCATCTTACCTCGTGAGTCATCAAAAGACAAGCGACTTCCATTTTTATGTAAGTTGGCTCCATATAAAATCGCACCAACAACAGCAGAAGAGGCAGGACCTTGAATATCATCGATGAGACCGGTTACACCTTTTGGTAAACCTATTCTAACAGAGGATTTTAAAGTAACTTTTGCTATTTTCTCTATACCCGCAGTTAAGGCACCACCACCCGTAATAACCACACCTGCAGGTAACTTTCCAGTGAGGTTAGCTTTTGAAAGCTCTAACGCAATTAGTCTAAAAATCTCTTCTAAACGAGCATCTATTATTTTATATAAAAGTGGAAAAGGAATAGCAGAATTTTCTAAACCGAATTCTGAAACATCAAATTCTTCTTTTTTAATATCTTTACTTTTTAAAAATGCAGCATCATTACTTAATTTTATTTTTATCTTTTCGGCATCTTCTAAACGAGTTCTTAAACCAATAGCTAAATCGCTAGTAACAAGTTCACCACCAATAGGTAATACAGCAGAATGCACAGGACTACCTTCAAGGAAAGCTATTATAGAAGTAGTACCACCCCCAATGTCCACTAAAAGGGTACCAAGTTCTTTTTCGGTATCGGTTAAAACAGCTTCACTAGAAGCAAGACCTGTATAAACTAACTCTTCAACATTTACACCAACCTGAGAAACACACTTTATTAAATTACGCATAGCGGTTGAGGAACCATGAATAATATTTGTTTCAACTTCCAAACGAACCCCAGTCATACCAATAGGATCTTTTATACCTTCTTGAGAGTCCACCACAAAGTCTCTTGGGATAACATGAACAACTTCCCTAGTAGAGGGTAGTGAAATTGCTTGGGCGGCTTCCACAACTCTAGCAACGTCTTCTTGAGTTATTTCAGAACCTTGATGTGGAGACACAGCTACAACACCGTGAGAATTATGTGTCTCAATATGGCTACCGTTGATAGTTACAAACGCATTAGAGACTGAAACGCCTGCCATTCGTTCAGCACGTTCTAAACTATTTGAGATAGCTTCAACAGCTCCATCAATATTAACAACGTTCCCTTTTTTTATACCTTTAGAAGGAATTGCTCCGGAAACACCAATGACTGAAACTTTATTTTCAGACACCGATGCTACTGCAGTGTTAACTTTTGTGGATCCTATATCTATAGCTGTTATTATTTTCTCTTTAGGCATACGTAGATAAATCTTATGATACTATTACTTTACCATATCGTAAATCAATTTTTCTCAGAATTTTTTCACCATCTTTAAATTTGTTTATAAGCGTCGTTATTATTCTAAAAGCACTAGCTTTATCCTTGTTATTAGCAAGCAGTACCTCAGGCCCGTTATTCAAAAACATATTAGAATATTTGTCATTTATGCTCATACTACTTACACTTAAATTTTCTCTTTTTAAGTTATCTATAATCTCTAAATAAACAGGAACAACCGTTCTATCAATAAAATGTCCGATCAAAACATCTCCAGAATAATTAACCATAGGTAATAAGGAAAAGTTTTTATCAACCACACCTATAATAAAACCTTCGTCATCAATCATATAATAATTATCATCTGTTTTACCATGAACAAGTGCTAAAGGAATTCTATCTTTGATATAAATAGAAACAAATCCAGGAAAACGTTTTTTAAAGTCTATCTGCTTAACCACCAAAAAATTAGTCTTTATCATGGAAGTAATCGAACTTTCATTCAAAAACAGAATATTTCTACCTAAAATGTTTGACTCAGCTAAAACTTTTACATCTGATATTTTGGTAAATTGAATATCTCCAGATACTTCTACTTTTTTTACGGTTAAAAATCCGGATCTAAAAATAAGATAATAAATACCACCAATAAAACCCACCGTTAAAATAATTTTTATAATAATACTAACAATAGGGTTAGCTTTTCTTGAAATTACCTTAAAACGGTTAGGTTTATAGATATTAGTTCTTTTTTTGATAGGCGAATACTGCATGGGCAATTAGTTTGGCACAATCCTTTTTAAACACTTTTTTAATAGAAGGATCTTTTAATTTATAACTATCTAAATTATCCAAAGTTGATTTAATAACTTCTACAAATTTTTCTTTAGTTAAATTAGTTTCTTCTAGTAATTCCCCTAAACCAGTGTTTTGGAACATTTTAGCGTTTTCATATTGTTCGTTGTGAGAAACCCACGATATTGGAATTAATATGGCGGGCTTTTCCAAAGAAATTAATTCTGCAGTGGTATGTGCACCGGCACGAGAAACCACCAAGTCGGATTTTTTAAAAATCTCACCAATTTGATCTTCCAATACAAACTTGGTTATAAAATAAACACCAGAATCTTTGGATAGGGTGTCTTTTATATTGGCATGGTAACCTTCTAAATTTTCAAAATCCTTAAATACTGAGTGCTCGCCACACTGATGAATTACATTACAAAACTGTAATAATTCTCTAACAGCATCTTTAATTAACAAGTTAAGCTGATGAGAACCTGTTTTACCACCAGTAATATAAACAATAGGTAATTTATTTTTTATTTCAAAATCATTGGAAGTGGCTTTATAAATGGAATCTCTCAAAGGTAATCCCACAAGAACAACTTTATTTTGTGGAAAATATTTTTCAGAAGATTCCCAAGAGATTAATACTTTCTTAGCAAATCTAGAAATGAGTTTGTTGGCATAACCCGCTACAAGGGTTTGTTCGTGTGTAATAGATGGAATACCTAACAACCACCCTGAAAGTACAACTGGAACCGCCAAGTAACCTCCAAAGGATAAAATTACATCGGGTTTGGTTTTTGCTAAAAGTCCAAAAGACTGAATAAATCCATAAAGTATTTTAAAGATGTTTATTAAACTTAAACTTTTATAAAATTTTCCAGTTTTAATTACATAAAAAGGAATTTTTAATGCAGAAATTTCCTTGTATTCTAAAGTGTCTGCTGTATTTCCTTTTTGGGAATTTCTATGACCAAACCACAATATCTCTACGTCAGGGCTTTGAGATTGTAATTCCTGTATAACTGGAAGGGCTGAACTGTGGTGACCACCTGTAATTACGATTTTCATAATATATATTATACGTCATTTGGAATGTCTACTTATATTAAGTAAAACTCCAAGTGCCATGAGACTAAATATCATTGAGGAACCACCATAAGATATAAGTGGCATAGGAACACCGGTTAACGGAATTATTTTAGCCATAGCCGCACCATTCACAAAAAACTGTAAACCAATCCAAGATGTTATACCCGTGGCCAATAATTTACCTAATAAATCAGTGGCACCACGGGCTACCGAAAATCCCAAATACAAAAAATAACTAAACAAACAAATAACAAAGGTTGTACCAACAAATCCCAACTCTTCTCCAATAATGGCAAAAAGTGAATCAGTGGCAACTTCCGGTAAATATTGATATTTTTGACGAGACTGACCAAATCCTAAACCAAAGAATCCGCCAGATCCAAGAGATATAGATATTTGTTTGGTGTGGTAACCTTCGGATAACTCATCGTTGTTGGCACCTCCCATAAATGTAAGAACACGATCGCGTCTATAGGAAGAAGAAAACATTAGCAACAGCGCCGTTAACAAAAGTATAGGAAATAATATAAGCAGTGGTTTTAACGGAAATCCTGAAACGAAATACATTATGGATCCAATCGCACCCAACATAACGGCTGTAGACATATTTGGTTGAAGTAAAACTAAACCAGAAAATAATCCTGTAATTATTATATAAACCCAAAAGGCATCTTCTTTTTTTGCTTTTAAAGATAACTGAAATGATAAATATAAAATTAAAGCAAGTTTAGCTAATTCAGCAGGCTGAAATCCTAAAACACCTAAAAATGGAATTTTTGGTAGTGGACTCGGGTTTAAAAATAACCACCTATTTGCACCGTTCACACAAGGAGAAAATGGGATATTAGCATTACAAGGTAACATACCCATTAATGCTAAAAGTATTAAAAATACTAAAGAAGATAAAAAAATAAAAAATGCAAAAACTTTTAATTTTCTGTAATCAAGATTATAAAACAAATAAAAAAACACAGATCCAAGTACAATCCAACCTACCTGTAAAAACACAAACTTATGAGCGTTTCCATAAATATTTTGTGAATAAATAGATGTGGCATCATAAATCATTACTAAACCAAAAGCCATTAAAAGAAAAATACAAATTAATAGATTTTTAGTTAAAGGGTTTAGTACAGATTTTTTAGTGTTTTGAACAGGCAGAATCATATTTAAGGTGTCAAAGAAGGGCTACAAATATACCCAAAAAAGCAAATAAAATTCCAAATAGCCAAAATCTAAAGGTTACTTTAGTTTCAGGCCAGCCCAAAAGTTCAAAGTGGTGATGCAAAGGAGCCATTCTAAATAAACGCTTTCTAGTAAGTTTTACAGAAAATTGCTGTAAAGGACTTGAGACGCCGTCTACTAAAAACACACAACCAATAATAAGAAAAGCTATTTCTCTATGAGTTACAACAGCTAGTACCGCCAAAACAGCACCCAACACATGAGATCCTACATTACCCATAAACAAACGAGCGGGGTAAATATTCCAATATAAAAATGGTATTAAGGCACCAACAAAAGTGGCACAAAAAGTAGCTAATGAATTATATTCAAAAATAACGGATAAAACCCAAAAACTTAAAAAAGCAAATAAAGCTAAGCCACCCACCAAGCCATCAAGACCATCAGTAAATCCTACAAAGTTTAAAACCGCTAAAAAGAATAAGAAAATAAAAATAGGATATAAAAATCCAATATGAACATCACCTATAAGAGGAAACCACAAATAATCCCAACCTAATTTAAAGTAAGTCCAGTAAGCGGCAAAACCACCAAGTAATCCTTCAATAATAAATTTTTGATAAGTTTGTAAACCACTTTCAGAAGAACTACCAACAACGCGTGAAAATTCCTTAAACATATACCAAGGCTTAAGCCAAAGAGGAGCATGTTCGCGAGCTACTTCGTTAGCAGATTTTATTTTAAAAAATTTCCCAAAATGATATTCAAAAAAATTAGGCAAACCGGACTTACGATAAACTTTTGTAAAATCTTCAAATAATCCGAGTAATCCAGCTAAAGAAGCAAGGAATAATGGAAATAAAGTTTGGGTTCGAGATCTGTTAAATAACAAAGTCATAACAGAAACCACAAGAACAAAGATAATACCACCCATAGTGGGAGTATTGGTTTTAATTAAATGAGATTGAGGACCATCGGAACGAATACCCTCACCCATTTGAAATTTATAAACAAATTTAATCCAAAAAGGATACAAAATAAAAGATACACCAACAGCTGTAAGTAAAAATAATAAATCAGTCATTAGTGACATAGTGTAACTTTGCTCCTAAAATTTGTAACTTTTCAAAAAACTTCTCAGAATTAAAGTTAATTTTCTCAAAATTAAAAATTTCACTTTTTCCCTCAGCACCCAAAGCGGCTAAAACAAAAACAGAACCAAAGCGCAAATCAATAGAATCAAATCGGTTAGCTCTAAGTTTTGTGGGACCGTGCACTTTAAGAACCGTGGAAGGTTCACCTTTTTTGGCTATGTCGTAAGCATCGTCACTAATCACGGGTCTTAAACCAACCTCAGAAGGCTTTACCATATCTATTTTAGCACCCATTCTGTTTAAATCTTTAACATAGTCAAATCTATCTAAATATACAGTGTCGTGCAAAACACTTTCACCAGTTGTTCTAGTAAATAATAAAGTAATAAATGGCTGCCAATCGGGAATAAACCCAGGGAAAGGAGAAATTGTAACAGAGGACGATACTAATTCTTCACCGGCACGCCAAACCTTTAACTCATTACCAACAAATTCAAATTTAGCTCCAATTTTCATTAACAAACTAACAAAAGAAGTTAAATCTTCTCGACGAACATTTTTTATCAACATATTACCGTTAGTAATTAAACAAGCCACAATAAAACAAACAGCCTCTACTTTATCGGGACAAATTGTAAATCTAGTACCTTTAAAAAGTGATGTACCTAAAACTCTTATTTTTGTAGGTTCTATACGGGACACAGTAACACCGATATCCTCCATAAAAGAGATAAGCTCGTCTATTTCTGGTTCTTGAGAAGCATTGTTTATAATTGTTTCACCGGAAATAAAAGACGCTAATAAGATCGACGTTTCAGTACCCATTTGTGTAGGAGTTTTAAAACTTATGTTGGAAGGAGAAATATTTTCACTGGACAACATAAAATAATTTTCGTCTTCATAGTAAATAATACCTAAACTATCCCAAACGTTTAAAAATCTGCCAATAGAACTAGGATTGAAACTTGTGTTTTTTATTTTAGGTATGAAAGCTTTACCAAAGCGATGTAGTAAAGGAGCAGCAAAAAGAAACACAGTTCTGTTTCTCTCTCCAACTTTATAAGGTATTTTGTAGGTTTCAATACTGGAACCATTTAAAATTAACGTGTTTTTACCAGCCCATTCAGCCTTTGCACCAACGCTTTTAACGATTTGAACATCCTCTTCAACGGAACCAACCCGAGGAACATTTTCCAAAATTACATCATCATTTGAAAACATTGAGGCATAAATTAGTTTAATAGCTAAATTCTTGGAGCCTGAAACGTCAATGGTACCTATTAGAGGAACCCCACCTTCAATAATAATAGAAGACATATGTTACTTTAAAACAATTAACAAAACTGAATTAAGTACAAACAATATAGAAAATACTATGGTAGAAGCAAATATAATTTTTTCAACACCCCTTTTCGAGCGGTATAAAGATATAGAGTTTCCAAAAGAAGCAGATAAACCACCACCTTTTGATTGAACTAAAACTAAAGGAACAATTATAAGAGAAAGCACTATTTGTAATATTTTAAGACCTAATATTAAGTTCATTTTTTTCCTCCAGAACTGCGACTAATCCATTCAAAAAATACAAAGACAAATGATATCAAAAAAGCAGTCGATATGCTTGTCATCATAGGATTTAGGCTTCTTGATGGTAACACAAATCCAAATATTATCAACTCGTTAATATATCCTGGGTTGATATAAAAAAATGGAACAAACAACGACATTACATATAACATTATTAAAGTTAGTATAAAAGTGATAAATAGAAACCCAATTCCGTGTGTAGGTAAGGAAAGCATTGCCAATATTGGACGTAAGAATAAATAAAGAAAACTTAGACCTAAAACCACTAAAAACAGCGTTTGCACAGCAACACCACCAAACATTAAACCATCGGAAATCACTATCTGAGTAATTTGTACTGACAAAAATGTAAATACTAAGATTCTAAGGGCAGTTTTCACAAGATAAGTATAACAAATCTAGCCATTCCCAAGAACACTCTTTTTTCGTAATAAATGGTGATAACTTTGAGCAAATCTATGCGCTTCATCACGCAAAGAAATTAGAAGTTTTAAACCACTATTACTTTTATCCAAAAAAACTTCAACAAAGCCCTCATCACCAAAAAACACAATTGTTTCAAACTTTTTAGCCAAACCAATAACAGGAATTGATAGGTGTAATTCGCGCATAATATCGAGAGCAGCAGAAACTTGACCCTTTCCACCATCCACAACAATTAAATCAGGAAGTGTCCACTTTTGAGTAGTATCAAAAATACCGCGATTTAAGCGTCGATATAAAACCTCGCGCATCATATCAAAATCATCAGGTTTATTTTTGAGTTTTATTTGAAATTTTCTATAAAATCTTTTGTCTATTTTTCCACTCACAGCACAAACCAAAGAACCCACCGCTTCTTTTCCTGAAATATTAGCAATATCGTAACATTCTATTTTTGCAGAAAGTTTTTTTAGGTGTGGTAACTGTTTTTGTAATTCTTTTAGCGCCTGATCAGCAATATCGTCAATTAAATAAGGGTTTGAAATATATTCCTCAGGAGAATGAGAATGTTGACGAATATACTCAAACTTTTGTAATAAATCTCGATACTTAGCAGCATCTTCATATTGTTCCAAAGCAGAAGCCTCCTCCATTTGTTTTTTTATATTATTTATAACTTTAGAGGTCTCCCCCGCCAATAAACCTTTAATATGGTTAATATTAAGTTTGTAGTCACTTAAATCCTTTTCCGAATTAAACACACAAGGTGCTGCACACAACCCAATGTCGCCATACAAACAAGGTTTTTTCAATTTCACATATCTTGAAAATTTAGTGGTGGCACAATCCCTAAAAGGAATAAGTCGTCTAATAGCTCTAACAATATATTTTGTGGTTTTTCCATCGGGATAAGGACCAAAGGTAATGTCACCTTCTAATAAATCAGTTTTTCGAGCAGTTAAAACTTTGGGCAAGTTTTTTAATAAAAGCTTTTCATTACGAATAACAATATATAAATAAGATTTATCGTCTTTTAAATCAATGTTGTATTTTGGTTGATATTTTTTAATTAACTCCGACTCTAAAATAAAAGCTTCAAGTTCTGAAGCTGCCTCAATATATTCAATATTTACAATACGTTGTACTAAAGCTCCCGTTTTAGTTACAGGATCAATACCACTTTGAAAATAGGATCCAACCCGATTTTTTAAATTCTTGGCCTTACCCACATAAATAATCACACCTTTAGCGTCCTTAAAAAGGTAACATCCTGGAACACGGGGCAATTCTAAAGCTTTTTGTTTTATTGAATCGGTCATATATAGGTATTTTACAGTATGGGTAGGTAGAAAGGGGAATGTTACAGTACATAACTATGAGCGGCATCAGAAGAAAGATAACTTGTCCTGATGTGGCTTGCACTCAAAATCTACGGGGATGTTAACAAATCAGACAAATGTTGTCAATTGTAACTATTAATGTATAAAATGAAGCTGTGAAATTACTAAAGTCCCTACCACTATTTTTATTTATTGTTCTGACGCTAAATATAGTAACTAAAGCAGAAACCACCATAGAAGATCCCTTTTCAACCGAATATGATGTTATTTATAACGTACTAGATACAGGAGAAACACAAGTTACTCAAAATATAACTATTACAAATAGAAAAAATGACATTATTGCCACAACATATGTTTTAAATGTTAAACAATTAAACATTTACGAGGAACAAGGTCTTGAAGGTGAAAATAAAATAAAAATTAAAAAAGAAATAAATGGTGACACAGTAACTTTAAAAGCTTCCTTTAATAATCCAACAATTGGTGAAGGAAAACAAAAAAAGTTTACAATAATTTATAAAACAAAAAATGTTGCCACCAAAATAGGAGAAATTTGGAATATCAACATTCCAAAAACTCAAATAACCACAAATACCTCCTTATATAATGTGAGGGTTATAGTTTCAAATAATTTAGGGCCAAAACTATTTGTATCCCCAAATCCCGCGGTGGAAAAAGATGAAGCAACATCAACAACCTACAACTTCACAAAAGAAAATTTAACCAATAGTGGAATAACCGCATCCTTTGGAAAATACCAAGTGGTTAACTTTAAATTAAAGTTTCAATTAGAAAATCCTTCAATATTAACGTCGGTGTACGACGTGGCATTACCACCCGAAATACGAGGAGCCCAACAAATTAAATATTCTCAAATTACACCTGAACCAAAGAAAATTTACATAGATAAAGATGGAAATACAATTGCTCAATTTAAAATAAGTGGAAAAGATAAAATAGAAGCTAAACTTACAGGTTCGGCAAAAATAATGACCAAACAAATTAATCCAAAAACAGGAGGAAAGTTTTCCGACATTCCGTCAAATATATCAAAGGAATACACTAAAACAGATACTTATTGGGAAACTAAGGGAATAACGGTACAACAAATAGCAAAACAACTTTACAATGCAAATCAAACTGTGGCAGAAAATGCCCAAAATATATACAACTATATAACCCAAAATTTTAAATATGATTTTGAAGGGGCTAAAAAAAGCTCAGTAACAAGAGATGGAGCTCAAAAAACATTATCAAAAAATGATCCAGTTACGTGCATGGAATTTACAGATTCGTTTATTGCACTAGCTAGAGCAATGAAAATACCCGCAAGAGAAGTTAACGGATACGCTTTCACAAATTCGGAAATCAATAATCCGGTATCAATAGACTTAAGAAGTGGAGACGCCCTTCACGCATGGGCACAATTTTATGATCCGGAATTTGGATGGATACAAATTGACCCAACTTGGGGAACCACTTCCAAAGGTATGGACTATTTTACAAAATTAGATACTAATCACTTGGCGTTTGTTATAAAGGGTGTGGATTCGGAATATCCACTTCCAGCAGGCATGTATAGATATGTGGAAAATGAAAAATTAGTGGATGTAAACTTTTCACAAATCGATACAAATACAGATTTTAACGAAAATCTAACCATTCAACGAAAATTTAACTGGAATATTTTGGAATTCTTAAAAGGTAACAGAATGTATTCGGTTAGAAATGAAGGCCCTGTATTTGTTTATAACGTGGCAAAAAACACAATAACACCACGCCAAGAAAAAATAATATACTTACCAAAAAACGAAACTAAGTTAATTTATGAAAACTTTGAAGGCGACAAAGTTATGAAATCACTGGGTCTTTAAATATTTTCTTAAAGCATCAGCAGTATAAGAAGTTTTTTGAGATAACAAATCTTTTGTGGGACCAGAAAACACTAGTTCACCACCTAAATTACCGCCCTCAAGACCTAAATCAATTACCCAATCAGAATTGGAAATAACATCTAAATTATGCTCAATTACTAAAACCGTGTTACCCCGCGCAGTTAACCGCTTAAAAATAGTTATCAAATTTTCCAAATCGGCAAAATGTAAACCAGTGGTAGGTTCATCTAAAATGTACAAAGCACTTCCTGTGGAACGTTTTGAAAGTTCTGAAGCAAGTTTTATACGTTGCGCTTCCCCACCAGATAACGTTGGAGCAGGCTGACCTAATCTAATGTAACCAAGACCTACATCATAAAGTGTTTGAAGTTTGCGGTTGATGGACGGAACATTTTCAAAAAACTTTAAGGATTCTTCAACAGTCATATCCAAAACATCTGCAATATTTTTACCTTTGTAATGAATTTCTAAAGCTTCTCTGTTATAACGTTTACCACCACAAACCTCACAATTTACATAAACATCAGGCATAAATTGCATTTCAATTTTTATTTGACCTTCACCCCCACATGCCTCACAACGACCACCCTTAACATTAAAACTAAATCTTCCCAAGGTATAACCACGCACACGAGCTTCCTGAGTTTGAGCAAAAAGCTCTCTAATATGATCAAAAGCTTTGGTATACGTAGCGGGATTGGATTTAGGTGTACGACCAATAGGGCTTTGATCTATAGCAATAACATTTGAAACAAGATCTAGGTTTTGAATATCTTTAAAATCTTCGGGCATTTCTTCTATTTTTAAACCAAAAAACTGACGAGTGGCTCTATATAGGGTATCCATAACTAAAGTGGATTTTCCAGAACCCGAAACTCCAGTAACACAAACTAATTTTCCAAGAGGAATTTCCACATCAATTTTCTTTAAATTTCTTCCTGAGGCACCAATTAATTTAATAGATTTCCCTTGAATCATTTTTATAACTTTTTCGTTTGCGTCCGCCTCAAACATTTTATCTAACTCACTTTTCACTTCTTTTCTATTTTTTCCAACCATAATTTTGCCGGATAAATATTTACCAGTGATAGAGTTTTTATCTTCCATAATTTCTTGAGGAGTTCCTTGCGCAATTACGCGACCACCGTGTTCACCAGCACCAGGACCAAAATCAAAAATATAATCACTTTCCATCATAGTGTCGGAATCGTGCTCCACAACTAAAACGGTATTTCCAAGTTCACGCAAATGATGAAGTGTCTTAATAAGTTTTCCTTGATCTCGCTGATGTAACCCAATGGAAGGCTCGTCTAACACATACAATACACCAGATAAACCAGAACCAATTTGAGAGGCTAATCTAATACGTTGCGCTTCCCCACCAGATAAATGTGCAGATGAACGACCCAAAGTTAAATAACCCAAACCAACATCAAGCAAAAACTTTACGCGGTAACCAATTTCTTTAATTATTACGTCAGCAATCTTTAGCTCTCTTTCGGTAAAAATAGTAGGTAAATCGTTTGACCACTTTTCTAAGTCAGAAACCGCCATATTAGTTATTTCCCAAATACTTTTATCATCAATAACTACAGATAAAATTTCCTTTTTTAAACGAGAACCATGGCAAAGAGGACATTCTTCCAAAGTCATAAACTTTTCTATTTCTTTTCTAATAAAATCGGATTCGGTTTCTTTGTAACGACGCATTAAATTTGGAACCACACCTTCAAAATTAGCATCATATGTATGTTCGCGACCTTCACGAGAACTATAGGTGGTTTTAAACTTTTTTCCTTCTATTCCATATAAAATAATCTTTTTGGCATCAGCACTTAATTTAGCTATAGAGACATCTAGAGGAAAGTTATACTCATCAGCAACAATCTTCACCACATTTTGAGTCCAACTATAATGTTCAAACAAACGAGACCAAGGCAAAATTCCACCTTCTTCAACGGAAAGATTGGGGTTTAGCACTAATTCTTCAGCCACCTTACGCTGCATTCCCAAACCATCACATTGAGGACAAGCTCCATGTGGCGAGTTAAAAGAAAAACTTCGTGGCTCTAAATCGGGCAAAGAAATATTACAAAAGGGACAAGCAAAGTTTTCAGAGAATAAGTGATCTTCAAAGTCCTTTGGAGTGGTTTCTTCGGTAAACTCAAAACCAGTGTCTTTTACTATAGTAACAATAATATTTCCGTTTCCCATGCGTAAAGCACTTTCAACGGATTGAAACAATGAAGTTTTTAAAAAACTAATATCTTCGTCGGATTTAAATTTTTTGGCACCAATAATATGTCGGGATATTAAAGCATCGATTGTGTGTTTATTGGTCTTTATTAATTCGAGGTGATCTTTTAGTGCCATCAACTTACCATCCACACGAGCACGAGCAATTCCCTGCTTTTTAAGATTTTCAAATAAAGTGGAATATTCACCTTTTCGATCTTTAACAACCGGAGACATAATAAAAAATCTAACACCACGTTCTTGTTTAAATTCCGGTTCTTTTTGAATAAGTTTTAAAATAGATTCCACCATTTCGTCATTACTTTGGCGTTGAATCTCTCTGCCACACTCAAGACAATGAGGATGACCAACTCTTGCATATAACAAACGCAAAAAGTCATAAATTTCAGTGATAGTACCAACTGTTGATCTGGGATTTTTTGACGTAGTTTTTTGGTCAATCGCGATAGCTGGTGATAAACCTTCAATTTTATCAACATCAGGTTTATCCATAACACCTAAAAATTGGCGAGCATATGCAGATAAACTTTCAACGTAGCGTCTCTGACCTTCAGCATAAACAGTATCCATTGCCATAGAAGATTTTCCGGATCCGGACACACCTGTGAATACCACCATTTTATTTTTGGGTATTTCAAGATCGATATTTTTGAGGTTGTGTTGGCGAGCACCTCTTATTACTATGTGGTCTAGAGCGGTTTTCTCCATAACAAATATTTATTGTATCAGGTGATGTTGAATTTTTCTACGGGTAAGTTTCGGGTTTACATTAATTCTTCTTCTTATCTTTCTCTTTGTCTTTATCCTTTTCCTTATCATCTTTTTTTATAACAGGACATAAAGTTTTTGGAATATTGCTACCTTTAACAAACACTTCAGATCTATTACAAGCTGAATCGTGCATTACAAACACATTTGCGGGTACTGTAGGCTGTTCGTCGGGTTTACCATCTAAAGTTGCCACCACAACTTTATTCCAAATTGGAGCGGCTCCTGTAAGACCAGAAGCTAAATATTGATTCATTGGGGTATTGTTATTATTTCCCACCCACACACCAACTGCATACGAAGGGGTAAAGCCTAGTGTCCAGTTATCTTTTTTGTTGTCAGTGGTACCAGTTTTAACAGCCACTTTATAATTTGGCACTACTAATGCAGAATTAGGACCAAACGCAGGGGTTCTAGCGTTGTTATCAGATAAAATATTCCAAATTAAATAAGATACTTCTTCGCTTACGGCACGTTTTTCTACACGAGATTTTTCATTATAAATGTCGTAGCCATTAGAATTTTTAATGGAAATAAAAGGACTAACTTGTTTGTAGTTTCCTCCACGAGCAAAAGTGGCATAAACATTAGTTAAATCCAATAATCTAACTTCTTTACCACCTAAAGTAATTGATAAACCATAGGTGTCATCAACAAACCAATTTCCCAAACCCATACTATTTCCTAAATTTACAATATTATCTGGTCCCATTGCTTTAGCTAGTCTAACCGCGGGAATATTATAAGAATTGGCTAAGGCTGCTCTAAGAGTAACATCACCGTGATAGCGTCCGTCGTAATTTACAGGAGAATAACTTGGTCCACCAATACTTTGAAAAGTAACAGGACTATCTTTAATGATAGTGGCGGGCGTAAATCCATTAATTAAACTTAAAGCATACGTTACGGGCTTGATGGAAGATCCTGGTTGTCTATAAGCAGTAGCAACATCATAAGCACCCCACTCAGGAATATAATAATCAACGGAACCCACATAAGCTGCAATACCAGAGTATCTTGCATCCAAAACCACCGCAGCACCGTTTGATAAATTTAAGTTAGCACTGGCGGTTACCTCATCTTTAACTATTTTTTCAACCTTTTCTTGCAAATCTAAATCTAAAGTTGTGGTAACAGTTAAACCACCTGTTTCAACTGTTCTTTTACCATACATTTTTTCAAGCTCTTTTCTAACATAATGAACAAAATGAGGAGCTTTTATATAGTCACCTTGTTCAGCAAAAACTAATTTTTCCTCAGCTGCAGCATCCATTTCTTCTTTAGTAATATAATTAAGCTCAACCATTCTACGTAAAACATGTTTTTGGCGGCTTTTAGCTAAATTTAAATCATATAAGGGTGAGTAAGTGCTTGGTGCAGAAGGTAACCCTGCCAACATACTAGCTTCAGCTAAATTTATTTCCCACACATTTTTA
>CAYOCN010000003.1:0-1557 GCA_964402525.1 uncultured Candidatus Saccharibacteria bacterium
CCACCATAACCTTTATGAAAAGTTGTGGATTTTATAAAAACAGCAATACGCATACTTATACCAACAACCTTTCTATTTCTTTAATATTTTTATTAAGATCAAACATTTTTACAGCATTTTCATACGCATTTTCTGTTAGTGTGTTTTGCAACTTTTTGTTTTTTAACACCTGAGAAATTGCATCAGCAAGTTGCTGTGGATTTTTTTGTTCAACAATAACACCGCTAGTTTTATCTTCTACAAAATCTAAAATTCCACCGGCATCAGTTGTTATAACCGGAATCTTTAAAAACGCGGCTTCAATTAAAACATTTGGAACACCATCCGCATCACCGGACTCAGCATTGATACTAGGTAAAACAAAAACATTTGTAACTTTATAATATTTTAAAATCTCATCAAAACTTAAACCATTACCACCGCCAAGAATTGTAACGTTTTCTGATAAACCTAATTTCACAATTTTATTTTTAATAGTATCAAATGTATATCAAGAACTTACCGTTATATATAAATGAAAATCTATTTTAGAATCTTTTAAGCTTTTTACAGCATCGACTAAATAGGTAAAACCTTTTTTCTCAACAAATCTTCCAATTGTAAATAGGATAGGTAAATCAGTAGAAACAGATGGAGCCACAACAGACTCAAATTCTTTTAATAAACTTACGTAATCAATACCGTGATAACGCAATAAAACATTTGGCAAGTTATCTTTGCCACAAACCTCTAATACTTTTGCATACGCATATTTATTACAAATAAAAACAAATTTAGCGTGGCTTACTTTTTCAATAATCAACTCAGCGTTTTCAGAAATATTAGAACCAGTAGTTTGCAACACATCTTTTGCGTGCGCAGAAATTACCAAAGGTACATTTAATATAATAGAAGCCACTAAACATATGGTGGACGATTCAGACATGAAATGGGCAAAGATTATTTCGGGTTTATATTTACTAAATAAATAAGAATATCCTAAAGATTTAAGTAACAAGTAACCACTACCAAAAAAGGATCTATTAGGATTATTTTTTATCGTATTAAAAGCAACAGAAATCTTGGAAATGTGGGATAAATAGAAGAAAAGCCCACAAACAAAGCTAAATACTGATAGTCTAGGGTATTTCAAGTGCTGACGTGTTAAATCAGACATACGACCCTTACCTTTTTTTAAAGAAAACACTGAAACATCAAGGTTTTCACTTTCCACAAGCTTAGAAACCTCTCTTTCAATAAAAGTTTCGGTAAGGGCAGGAAATTCTGGAATAAAAATCAGAACTTTCTTTTTACTCATAATGTATACAGTATAGCTTATTTGTAAGACTTGGCGTCAATGTCTTCTACACCGTTTGTTCTTTTACCAATACAAAAATAAGTAAAACCTTTTTTCTCGGCATCTTCTGATTTAAACATGTTTCTACCATCAAAAATCACAGGATTCTTTAGTAAACCCTTAATTTTATCTAAATCTAAACTTCCAAATTGTTTCCATTCAGTTAGAATAAATAAAGCATCACTATCTTTCATGGTTTCATACTCATCTTTACAGTATTC
>CAYOCN010000003.1:1567-2317 GCA_964402525.1 uncultured Candidatus Saccharibacteria bacterium
CAATGTTTACATCACCTAAATCAGCTTTGCCGGTTTTTGTGGCTTCAGGATCGTAAACTTTTATTAAAGCGCCCATACCGCGTAGCTCACGTATCATTTTAATAGCTACAGATTCTCTAACATCATCGGTATTGTCTTTAAAAGCCAAACCTAAAACACCAAAAGTTTTTCCAGATAAATTCTTTCCAAAGTAACGAGAAACTTTTGCAGAGAAGTAATGTTGTTGTAATTTGTTTACCTCAATAACATTTCTCAAAAGTTTGAAATCATACTCATAAGTTGAAGAAGTGTTATATAAAGCGGCTACATCTTTTGGAAAGCAACTCCCGCCATAACCGATTCCAGCTCTTAAAAATTTAGAACCAACCCTGGTATCTAAACCCATTCCATACGCCACCATAGATACATCAGCACCAACGCGCTCACAAACTTGACCAACTTCATTTATAAAAGATATTTTCGTGGCTAAAAAGGAATTAGATGCATATTTGATCATTTCAGCAGAACGTAAGTCAGCCAACACAATTGGTGAATCCAAATGCGCATAAAGTTTTTTCATTACTTCTAAAGCTTTTTTTGAGTCAGAACCTACTACAGTTCTATCAGGTTTTTGCATATCTTCCACAGAAGAACCTTCTCTCAAAAATTCAGGATTTGAAGCCACATCAAACTCTACAGACCCCTTTAAGTTATCTTTAATAACTTGTTTAACTTTTTCGTTGGTACCGACAGGAACAGTACTTTTGGTAA
>CAYOCN010000003.1:2327-24496 GCA_964402525.1 uncultured Candidatus Saccharibacteria bacterium
TTGTAATCTTTAATATGTTGACCAATTTCTTTAGCAACAGTCCATACAAAAGATAAGTCTGCAGCACCAGTGTCACTTTGAGGGGTACCCACGCAAACAAAAACCACTTCAGCGTCTTTAATACCCTCAGCAATAGACGTGGTAAAAGAAAGTCTTTTTTCTTCAATGTTTTTTAAAACTATTTCAGAAAGACCGGGCTCAAAAATGGGCATATCCCCTGATTTAATGCGTTTAATTTTTGCCTCATCTATATCAACACCCACAACATCGTTACCCCAATCAGAAAAAATAGCAGCCCCCACCAAACCTACATAACCTGTTCCTATTACACATAATTTCATGTACTTTTAAAAATTTGCACAAAAAACATACAAACACAATTGAATGATCTTGTGAAATAACCTCCAAAATTTTTAACTTGTTACTTTTTGGGCAGCTCTATACTTACCTCTCAAAGCATTGAATCGAATCTTTAAAAGGTCTAACGCCATTTTTATTGAGTCTCTAAAAGGACTCAATCTTGTGGTTTTAACAAAAGTCCATTGCACAGGAACTTCTTTAATTCTAAAACCCAAAGATTTTGCAATAAACAAAACTTCAACATCCCAAGCACCAAAATACGCTTCTTTTATTTCTTTAGCGCTATTTCCATATATATGTAGTAAAGAGAATGATTTCTTGGCGGCATCTTTAGTGAACAATTTAAAACCACATTGGCTATCCTTAATACCGGGTAGTGCAATAACTTGCACCAGTATATTAAATATACGACCCATTAAGTGCCTATAAAAGGGCTCGTCAATACGATTAGATCCAGTACCTTCTCTGGAAGCAATTACAATATCGTAATCGTGATCGGTAGCCCAAACAGAAAGTTTTTTTATTTCAGATATTGGAGTGGAAAGATCGGCATCTGCCAAGTATATAAGTTCTCCACGAGCTTTGGATACACCTGTAAAAACAGTATAACCTTTTCCTTTGTGAGGATTTTTTACTAAAACAACTTCAGGATTTTCTTTTTTGTAGTCACGCACTAAATCAGAGGTGGCATCTTTACTGCCATCATCCACAACTACAACTTCAAAAGAAGTAGAAAAGGATCTCATAAAATTCACAACCTGTGTTAATGTTGCAGATATCTTATCGGCTTCATTGTAAGCCGGTATAACTATAGAATAATCAATCATTTTTTCCTCGCATTCATTTTACTATAAAAGCCGTTTGCAAAAAACCATATAGTGAATTTATTACTTCTTCCAAATTATTCTAGAATAAACAGCGAAATTCCAAATCAATCCAAGGATAATGCCACCAAAGAAAGCCACGTTTGAAACAATAAAAGAGTCGCCAAATGTTAATACAGCAACTCTTACAATATCTGAACGAATAACTACGGGAACAGCCGAAAACATAAAATAAGTAAGAACATTCAAAATGTTGGTAATTACGCCATTAAACGAAACTGAGTTGGAAAATTTTAATTTGTCTAAAATAAAAATAATAATAGCAGCGCTAAATCCTGAAACAGCTACCGCATAGGTAAAACCCATAAATGGCGCTAATATAAAATATAAAGCAACATAGAAAATTACTCCCACAAGTTTTCCAATAGTAGCTTTTATTTTTCTATCATCAAAAGACCAAAAATTATTTAAATAAAAGGTAGTTAACATTGCAATAAATCCGGATATAGGTGCGGCGTACATGGAACCAATACTTCCGATAAGTCTTAAAATATTAAATAACCCGCTATCAACAAATAATCCTGTAAAACCAACGGCAACAAATTTAAAAAAGTTTTTATTTTCGTTTATACGTAAACTTAAAACCACTTTCAAAGAATCCAGTGCATTGTTGTTTTCCATTTTAGAATTTCCTCTATCACGCATTCCAAATGCAATAGGAATTTCTTTTATTTTGGCACCCAATTTATGCATTCTATATAGGAGGTCTATTTTGTAAGCAAAACCACTGGATAAAACAGATTCTAAATCTAACTTATCAACAAAACCTTTTACTCTTGAAGCTTTAAAACCTGAAGTAAAATCGTTTACAGTAAACATTCCTAAAACAAATTTAGAAAATATATTTCCACCAAAACTTAAAAACTTTCTATAGAGTGCCCAATCTCTAGGGATACTTCCACCCTTTGTAAAACGGGAACCAATTACGTAATCGTAACCATCAGCAATAGGAGACACTAACCTACCCAAATCTTTAGGATCGTGCTGAAAATCAGCATCCATTTCTACCAGTATGTCGGGTGAAAACTTTTCAATAGCGTATTTAAAACCATATAAATAAGCTGCACCTAAACCGGCTTTCTTTTTTTCTAATAACAAATGTACTGATTTAAATTTTTTGGATAAATCTAAAACTATATCTCCTGTACCATCCGGAGAATTACCATCAACCACTAAAATATTAAACTCAAAGTTAGAGTAACCTTTTACTTCTTCCACAATTATAGGAATTAGTTTTCTAATGTTTTCCACCTCATTATAAGTAGGAATTACAATTGTAACTTTCATATATTAAAAAACAGATACAATAAAAAGCAACACAAAAACAAATAAACCAACTAAAAAATATTCCAATAAGATACCTTTTTTAAACCTACCTTCGACTGCATGGTGTACAACACCCCACAACATATAAAAAACAACGCTTCCAAGACCAATTAAAATCCTAGCTGTAGGATTATACCTGAAAAAGTAAAATAATAAAAAAAGCACCACAAGACCTATTAATAAGAATAAATAATCAAATAAATGCTTTTCCTGTTCTTGCATAATTTACAAAATCTTTCCTGGTTGTAGAACAAACCAAACACTTAAGATTAAAAACAACAAAAGTGTTAAATGCGCAAAACTATGGCCTGTAACTTTTATAATACCTTTTTTACGGGAATACCACACATCCAATAGAAGTAACAGAACAATAAACAAACTAAAAGATATGCTAATCCATTTTGAAGTGGTATCTACATCAACAGTTACGGCATTGGTAACATTCTTTGCAGTCACGCCACTAACCGTAGTAGCACTTTCAGCAGATATTTTTTCAAGAACGCGTGTTTCCTGTTCTTTAGAAGAAAAAGCAATTTCTTCACGAGCTTTACCGAACATTTGAACTACTAATGTAGTGTCATAGCCATCCAAAACTCCGTTAACCACCGCAAAACCCACCTCATTGTAATTTTTATTTAAAAGATTATCCCTATGAGACGGAGAGTCATGCCATGCCTGAATCACATCTTTAGAGGTTGAAAAATTCTTAGCAAGATTTTCTCCTGCATAAACATAATCATATTTTTCAGCCAAAATAAAATCCCAAGGCTCGGTACCTTCTGGGGAGACATGCGCCCAATAATTATGAGCAAACATATGCTCAGCTTTTGCTTTAGCAGCTTCAGATAGTTTTTCATTTATTTGTAAATCTTGTAGGTTAAATTGCTCTCTTTCCTTGTTTGTATAATTAAACAAATCTGTAATATTGATATCAGAGGCATAACCTAAAACACCGGGAAAAACTTTGGGCATAAAACGAAATATACCCATTAAAATAACAATTAAGAAAATATAAAGAGTTATGGATTTAGATGAAAGCAACGTAGCACGTTTATTCTGTTCTGGATGAGGTAAAAAATGATAAATAAACTTAAATTTATCAATAGAATGTGAGTCCTTTCGCCAGTTTTTAACAGATTTTTTAAGCATTGCTAAAAGTATAACACTTAGATTAATAGGTAGAATATACTAAAACTTACTTTAAATTTAAAATGGTCAGAACATTTTGAAATACTTCATTCGGTAAAGGCGTCGCATCGACTTCCAAAAGTATTCCTTTATTTCTAAAATAATCTAAAACCAGTTGGGTATCTGTATAAAAAATATCTAATCTTTTATTTATAGCTACAGGAGTATCGTCCTCACGTTGCATTAACTTACCGCCACAATCATCACAAACATCTTCAACTTTAGGCGGCACGCTAACAATGTTAAAAACCTTTTTACAAATGGAACAAGTTCTTCGAGAACTTAAACGTGCAAGAGAGGTTTCTCTTGGAATTTTCATATAAATCATATGATCAAGAGGTGGTTCAAAAAAAGACACATCTATCATATTTCTTAACCAACCATCTAAAATATAACCATTAGCACAATCATCTTGGGAAATTCTTTTTTTAATTAAGGCAGAGACAGCATCTTGAGGAACTAAAATACCTTGCTTCATAGCATCGTTAATACGAGTGTAATCAGGATCATTTTCAGGAATAGCACGTAATATATCTCCCACAGAAATCAAAGGAATATTAAGTTTTTCACCTAGTTTTTCACCTACGGTGCCTTTACCACATCCTTGTGGTCCTATTAAAGAAATTATCATAATCCTGGAAGTCCTAAATCTTTTAACTGACCTTGCATTTTTTTCTGAACTTTTTTGTCCACGTCTTTCATGGCATCGTTAATAATATCTTTTATCAATTTGTTTTCATCACCATCAATTTCTATTTTTTCAATTCGCTTATCACCTCGAACCACTACAAGAATTCCTTCTTTTTCATATTCTACAAAAATTTGCTCAAGTTGATTTTTAACATCGGTTTGAACTTGTCTTAATTTATTTAGGTCTTTTAATTTATCAAACATATATATTTATTTTAGTAAATTTAATCCAAATAGCTATTATAATTTCTAGTTACTGCTAAAGAATCCACTTGTCTAATTGTCTCAAGAACAACAGAAACCACAATTAGTAAGCCCGTTCCACCGATGCTTAAGTTGCTAACTCCCAAAACTAATTCAACTAAATAAGGTAGTATTGCCACAATACCCAAAAACAAAGCTCCAAATAGCGTTATACGGCTTACCACGCCACCTAAATAGGTAGTTGTAGCTTTACCAGGTCTAATACCTGGAACAAAGCCACCGCGCTTTTTAACGTCTTCAGATATTTTTGAAGGATTAAATTGAATGGATGTATAAAAAAATGTAAAAGCCACAACCAAAGCAAAGTAGGTTAAATTGTAACCTAGAGCTTTATCACCAAAGTTCTGAGCCAAAAATACTCCAATAGCATGTAAAGTGGCGTTAGCTGAAGCTTGTAAAGGCGCAGCAACAACAGAAGGTAACATAATAACTGATACCGCAAAAATTATAGGAATAACTCCCGCCTGATTTACTTTTATAGGTAAGTAATTTGTAACTTTTTGGGATCTACTACCACGTCTTCCATATTCAATAACAATATTTCTAGTGCCTTCGTTGATCATAACAACACCAACAATAACCAAAATGGATAAAATACCAAAAACAATATAATTGAAAAAGTTGTAGGAAGAAACAGTTCCAACAAGGCCAGCCAAAGATGCAGGCAATCTACTTATAATTCCCACAAAAATAAGAAGTGAAATTCCGTTACCAACACCGTACTCTGTAACAAGTTCACCAATCCAAACAAGAAACATACTACCAACAGTTAAGGAAAGAATTAATATAACCAAATCAAATATAGATAAAGCACCAATTACACCTTGTTTACTTAGCAAAAAGTAAATTCCATAAGACTGAAGTAACGCCATAGGAACTGAAAAAATACGCGTATACAAATTGATTTTTTCTCTACCGGACTCACCTTCTTTTGATAACTCTTCCAACGAAGGTATCATTACGGTTAAAAGTTGGATGATAATGGAAACATTAATGTAGGGTCCCAAACCTAATGTAACAAGTGAAAAGTTTTGAAAGCCACCACCACTAAATAAATCAAACATACCGAAGATGGCATTATTTTGTAGAAAATATTTTATAGCGGAAATATCAACTCCAGGAACTGGAATGTGGGCTAATAACCGAAAAATAACAATTATGAACAGCGAAAATAAAATTTTTCGTCTGATTTCAGAATGCTTTAATATATTCACAGCAATTATAATATCTTAGAATCAGCCTTTTCGATTTTGGATTTGGCAGATTCAGAATACACAAATTCTTTAAAACTTAGTTTCTTTGATAAGTCACCGTTTCCAAGTATTTTTACTTTACATTTACCAGTAGCGCCAAGTAATCCTTTTTCAACTAATAATTTTGGTGTAACTTCAGTTCCATCTTCAAAAAGATTAAACAAAGACAAAGATACATTAATTATTTTTTTAGCGTTGTGATTATTAAATCCACCAATTTGAGGAAGTCTTTTAAACAAAGGAACTTGACCACCTTCAAATCCTGGCCATGGCTTAGCACCTTTTCTAGCTTTTTGTCCTTTGTTGCCTTTTCCAGAACAGTGACAACCTTTACCAGACCCAATACCGCGACCTACGCGCTTATTTGATCTTCTATTACCGTCTAGTTTAATTAAGTTACCTAATTCCATAGTTATTTTAGCTTTTTAAAGGCTTCCAATGCACATTTTACATTACAAATTTTATTACTTGATCCAAGCATTTTGCTGGATACATCGGCCACACCTGCTAATTCCATAACAATTCTTACAACACCACCTGCAATAATACCAGATCCTTTTGGAGCGGGTTTCATGAATATCTTGGCAGCACCATATTTATTTTCAACAGAATGAGGTATTGTGCCGTTTTTAATCTTTACATCAACCATATCTTTTCTTGCAGTGGACAAAGCTTTTGCCACAGCGGAAGTTACATCCAAAGCGCGTGCATAACCCATACCAACTTTACCTTTTTTGTCACCAACAACAGCTAAAGCGGCAAAAGCCATGGAACTACCACCTTTGGACTTTTTAGATATTCTTTTTATTTGAACTATTCTTTCTTCAAAATCATCGGTTCTAGCTGTTTTAGAAAAATCTTTGTTATCTCTTCTCATAGAACAAGGCCTCCTTCTCTTGCACCTTCAGCAACATTTTTAACTCTACCGTGGTATCTATAACCATTTCTATCAAAAACTACAGTCTTAATATTCTTTTCTAAAGCTTTTGATGCGATCAATTTACCAATTTCTAAGGAAGCATCAACTTTCTTAACATCTTTTTTAATCTTATCAGTAGCATTTGAGGCAAATACAAGTGTAACTCCGGCAACATCATCGACTAATTGAGCATAGATATATTTGTTTGATCTAAAAACTGAAAGTCTTGGGCGTTCGGCTGTACCGGATATTTTATTTCTAACTCTAAGTTTTCTTTTTTCTATATTTGTTTTTCTTAAAATTACTTTATACATTATTTGGCACCCTTTCCAGTTTTGCCAGCTTTACCAGCTTTTCTTCTTACAATTTCTCCAGCATATCTAATACCTTTACCTTTGTAAGGTTCTGGTAACCTAACTTTTCTAATTTTGGCAGCTACTTCACCTACAAGTTGTTTATCTATACCTGTAATAGTAATGTTTGTAGTGTCAGGAACCTTTATTTCAATACCCATCGGAGCTGGAAATTCTACGGGGTTGGAATAACCAACACTTAAAGAAACACCATTTCCACTTTGTTTTGCTCTATAACCAACGCCAACAAGTTCTAATTTCTTTTCAAAACCTTTTGTAACACCTTCAATCATATTAAATACTAAAGATCTGGTTAAACCCCAGTATGCATCAGAATTTTTAGATTCAAGTTTTATAGAACATTCAATGGTGGTATCAGTTACAACAATGTCTATATAGGGTAGTATTGTTGTTGTAAGTGAACCTTTTGGCCCAACAACTTCAACGACGCTATCCTTAAATGTAGCTTTTACTCCTGTTGGTATTTCAATAAGTTTTTTTCCAATTCTAGACATATTTTTTATTGAACCTCACAAATTACTTCCCCACCTAATTTTCGGCTCTTTGCTTGGGATCCTTCCATTACACCTTTTGAAGTAGATACAACGGAAACTCCTAAGCCACCGGCAACTTTCTTAATTTCATCAGATTTTCTAAATACGCGTCTTCCAGGTTTTGATATTCTTCTTATATCAGAAATATTGTAAACATCCTCATCATGTGCCAATCCCAAGTGCAACATTTTAAAAGGAGTACTAGCAGGTTTAAATACTTTAACCTCACTAATAAAACCTTTTTCTTTTAAAACTTTGGCAACATTTTCACACTGGCTAGAATAAACAATTTCTATAGCCGGCTTTTTTGCCATTGCAGCATTTTTTAAAGAACTTAACATGTTTGACATTAAATCTAAACTCATATTACCAACTAGCCTTTCTTACACCGGGTAACTCACCTTTGTGAGCTAATTCCCTAAAACATTTTCTACACATATCGAATCTACCCATATAACCGCGTGGATTACCACAAATAGGACATCTATGGTATTTTCTAACCATAAACTTTGGTGTTAACTTATGTTTTGCTATCAAAGACTTTTTTGCCATAATTAATTCTTCTTAAAGGGCATTCCCAATTCTTTTAATAAAGCCCTGTTTACATCAGCATTATTAGAACTAAATACTACTGTAATCTGGAGACTTCTAATACCTTTTATAGTATTAGGATTAACCTCAGGAAATATAACATGTTCTTGAATTCCCATCGAGTAGTTTCCATTTTTATCAAAAGCAGCTGCGGATACACCTCGAAAGTCTCTAACTCTGGGTAATGCAATATTTATAAACTTATCCAAAAAGGCCCACATAGAGTCGCCTCTTAGTGTAACGCAATAACCAACTGTATCGTTTTGACGAACTTTAAAACCAGCAATAGACAGTCTAGCATTTCTTGGAGAAGGCTTTTGGCCTGATATCATTGTTAAGTCAGTAACAAAAGTTTCCACAGCATCTCTGTTATCTCTAAAACCACCAATACCGGCATTTATACAAACTTTTAAGATTTTTGGAACACTCATTTTACTTTCAATCTTAAATTCGTTTTTTACCTTTTCAGCGGCTTTTTCTGTATATAAAGTCTTTAATCTGTTCATATTACTTTACTTTCTGATCCAAAACTTCTTTGGTTTTTTTATTAATTCTGTATTTTTTACCATCAATAATCATAAAACCTAATCTAACGGGTCGTTGATCTTTTTCGCTGTAATACATTGCATTTGAAACATCTATTGGTCTCTCAACGCTGATTACGCCACCTTCTTTGGATACTTTACCTGGTTTAACGTGTTTTTTAACTAAATTAATACCTTCAACAACAATTTTGTTGTCTTTAGGAAATGCCTTTATTACAGTGCCCATTTTACCGACATCTTTTCCTGATATTATTTTTACTTTGTCATTTTTTCTAATTTTCATATAAATCTTACCAAACCTCTTTAGCAAGAGAGGCAATTTTCAAAAAACCTAAATCTCTAATTTCTCGGGCAATAGGACCAAAAACGCGAGTTCCAACCATTGTAGTGTCTTTATCTTTATTTATCAAAACAGCCGCATTATCATCAAATCTTATGTAACTACCGTCTTTTCGTCTAAATTCTTTTCTTGTTCTAACAATAATAGCTCTTACAACAGAGTGGTCTTTAACAACACCGGTAGAGGTAGCACCATTTACAACCACAGTCACAATATCACCAACGGAAGCATATTTTCTGCCACCATTTCCTGGGATACCAATAAGCTTTAAGGTTTTGGCTCCAGAGTTGTCTGCGGGTTTTAATACTGAGTTAAGTTGTACCATATACTTATTTTTCCTCTAATTTCTCCACAACTTTCCATGTAACATCTTTACTATAAGGACGTGATTCTTCGATAATAATTGTATCTCCTTGTTTAACTCCCATTTCATCGTGTGCTTTAAACTTTTTTGTTACTTTTACAAATTTCTCGTAAACTGGGTGTTTTTTTAATACGTCTACAGAAACAACTACAGTTGCTTGCATTTTGTCTGATACTACATTTCCTTTTATTCTTCTTTTAGACATATTATTTTTCTTCCTCTGAAACTTTTTCACCCACTAAAGTAAGCATTCTAGCAATATCTTTCCTAATCATAAAGGCTTTTTTTATATTCTTCTCTTTACCGTGTAATACATTTAAAGAAACTTCTCCAAGTTCTTTCTTTGTAGTTATCATAAGTTCTTTTAATTCTTTTATGCTTTTTTGTCTTAATTCCGCTATTTTCATATAATTATTCTTTTGTTAAAAACTTTGTTTTCATTGGCAATTTTGCTGCAGCTCTGGTAAATGCGAGTTTAGCCACTTCAGGTGTAACACCGCCTATTTCAAATATTATTTTTCCAGGCTTTATAACAGCAGCATAGTGGTCAGCAGGAGATTTACCGCTTCCCATTCTAGTTTCCGGTGGTTTCTTAGATATTGGTTTATCAGGAAATACACGGATCCATAGTTTACCACCTCTTTTAGTTTCGTGCATTATGGCCTTTCTAGCAGATTCAATCTGTCGAGAGGTTAATAAGCATCTTGCAACTGACTTTAAAGCGAAATCACCAAAGGAAATAGAACTTCCTCTTGTAGCGATACCTTTATTGTTTCCTCTTTGTTGTTTTCTAAATTTTACTTTCTTAGGTAATAACATAGTATAAATTCTCCATTATTTGAAAACGGTATCGCCTTTATAAATCCAAACTTTTACACCTATTGTTCCAAAAATCATAAAACAATGAACTTGAGCGTAATCAATATCAGCACGTAATGTTTGTAGGGGTACAGCACCTAATTTAAACACTTCAGTTCTACCAATAGTATTACCACCACTCAAAACACCAGATAATCTAATTTTTATACCTTTGGCACCTTTATCCATTGCAGAGTTTAAAGCAAATGTAACAACTCTTCTATAGGGAACTCTTCTTTTCAGCTGTCTACAAATGTAATCTGCAACAAGTTGAGCTTCCATTTCAGGAGTTTTTACTTCTTCGGCTGTAATTTTGATTTTAGCTTTTGTTAATTTTTTAAGTTCTTTTTCTATTTCTTCAACACCAGCACCTGATTTTCCAATAACGACACCTGGTTTAGAAACTTTTAAAAACACATGAATTTCATTTTCAGTTCTTTCGATATCTATACTTTTAAGACCTGCGGCATCTAATTTCTTTTTTAAGTATTCTCTGATTTTTAAATCTTCAAAAATTAAAGCAGCGTATTGCTTTTTATCAGCAAACCATCTGGAGTACCAGTTTTTTGTTATTCCTAATCTGTATCCTACTGGATTTATCTTTGTTCCCATTGCTTATTTATTCCTCTCACTTAAACCAACATATATGTGACTTGATCTTTTAATAATAGGATCAAAGTGAGAACGGCTTCCCATTCTACCAGTCTTAAGTACGGGTCCTGGGCATACGAAAACTTCATCTACAAATAAATTAGTTTTGTTTAATTTATTGTTGTTAAGTGCGTTAGCTTCTGCAGACTTTAAAGTTTGTAAAATAAGCTTAGCAGCCTTAGTTGTATCTAAAGCAAGAGTGATTTTTGCAGCAAGAACATTTTTACCTCTTATTAAATTCATAACAGGAGCCACCTTTTTTGGTGATATTTTTGCTTTTCTATAAATTGCGTATACTTGTGAACCCATCATATATTTTTAAGCCTTTTTGGAAGAGTGTCCTTTAAATACTCTTGTTGGAGAAAATTCTCCCAACTTGTGACCTACCATAGACTCAGTTACAAAAACTGGAATATGTTTTCTACCGTTGTGAACTTCCATAGTTAAACCAACCATTTCAGGAACAATAGTAGATCTTCTAGACCATGTTTTAATAGCAGTCTTAGAACCAGCTGCTACTGCAGTTGTTACTTTTTTTAATAATTTGTCGTCAATAAAATAACCTTTTTTAAGTGATCGTGACATATTTATTTACCTTTCTTAGAAGCATGTCTGCTCTTAACAATTGTGTAATTGGTGTGAGATCGTTTTCTTGTTTTAACACCAAGAGTTTTCCAACCCCATGGAGACTGAGGGGCAAGACGACCAACACCGTTTCCATGGTAAGGACCGGCATGTGGGTGATCGCTAGGATCAGACATTGCCACACCTCTAACGGACGGTCTCCAGCCAAGGTGTCTCTTTCTACCAGCTTTACCCAATTGGGTATTTCTAAGATCCATGTTACTTAACATACCGATTGTAGCATAACAGACGCCCAAAACCTTTTTTAATTCACCACTAGGTAATTTCAAAGTTACATACTTACCTTCTTTAGCCATAACTTGTGCGTAACCACCAGCGCCTCTTACCATAGCACCACCTGCACCAGGTGTTAATTCAATATTGTGTACTTGCATACCCATTGGAACATTCATTAAGGGCATTGCATTACCTAAAATAGGCTCTACAGTTTCACCAGAAATAACTTTCATTCCAGCGATTAAACCTTCTGGGGCTAGGATGTAACGTTTTTCACCGTCAATGTAATGCAGCAAAGCAATGTTTGGTCCTCTGTTTGGATCGTTTTCAATTGAATTAACTTTTGCTTCAATGTTTAGTTTATTTCTTTTAAAATCAATAACTCTATAAAGTTTTTTACAACCTTGTTGTCGATGTCTTGTAGATATTCTACCGTGTGATCTTCCAGAAGTACCTTTTATAGATGAGTTGGTCAAAGATTTTTCAGGTCTTATTTTAGCAACATCCTTTACAAGAGTTTTTCTAAATCTTATTCCAGCACTTGTAGGTTTATACGTTTTTATCATAAGTTAAATGCCTCAATTTTTTGACCTTCTTTTAATTGAACAATAGCTTTCTTCCAACCGGAAGTTTTTGTAAATCTTCTAGTTTTTAAAATTCTCTTTTTCTTTCCAGGAACAATACAAGTATTAACAGCTATAACAGTTACACCATACATACTTTCAATTTCATTTGAGATAGAACCTTTGGAAGCTTTTAAATTTACTCGGAAAGAATACTTGTTTTCTTTTGATAAATCAACAGCTTTTTCGTTTATTAAAGGTTTTACAATTGTATTATTTAGTCTTAACATATTTATCCTGTAAATTTAAAACTGCATCTTTTATAAACACTACATAATCACAACTAAGAACATCATAAGTATTTAAATCTGAAACTAAAACAGATCTAAAGTTAGGAACATTATTAACACTTTTTAAAAAGTTCTCATTAAAACCATTTGTAACAAATAGTATTTTTCCAACTATATCTAAATTCTTAACAATAGCTAAAGCTTCTTTTGTTTTTGGAGTTTCCATATTTATGGAATCCACCACGAGTATCTTCTTTTCCTGAGCTTTTGAAGATAAAACAGATAAAAAGGCTAAATTTCTAAGTTTTTTGGAAATATTTAAACTCCAGTCTTTTGGTTTTGGACCATGGGCAACACCACCGTGTCTCCAAATAGGATTTCTAGAGGAACCAACACGAGCTCTTCCTGTACCTTTTTGTTTCCATGGCTTTTTACCACCACCAGAAACTTCACCACGTGTTTTAGTTGAAGAAGTACCTTGTCTTTGATTATTTGCGTATACTCTGACGTATTGAGCAACTGCCATATCATTTTGAGTAATATTGAACACAGCATCATTTAAGCTGAATTGTTCTGTTTTATTACCTTTTGTATCTAAAATATCTAATATCATATTATAAAATTGTAATGACCAATTTGGAATTTCTAGCACCAGGTACTGGACCAGATACTAACAATTCATTTTGTTCTGCAATAACTTTTACTATTTTTAAACCTTTTATTGTTACGCTATCACCACCCATACGTCCTGCCATTTTTTTACCAGGCAAAACTCTACGGTGACTTTGCATACCAATAGAACCAGCAGCTCTTGGACGGTCTGATTGACCACGAGTGGCCTGTTGACCGTGAAAGTGCCATCTTTTCATAACACCTGCAAAACCTTTACCCTTGGATACTCCGGAAACAACAATTTCTTTATCCTGTAGATCGCTAGAAACCGTCTCAGAGGCTTTTACCACTGTTACAGGTATAATTTTCCCAGAATCTAAAAAGATTTGGCTCATATTCATTTTTGTTGCGTTTATTTTTAAACTTTCCATATATTCTTTTCTAAAAAATACGGCGCCGAAAGGCGCCTTTACTAAAGCGTACACTTCCAGCAGAGATTCTATATTATTTTTCCCTTTTTGACTATCATTAAATATTACATTTGTATTGAGATGCCAACACCAGCTGGCAAACTCAATCTGGACAAGTTTTCAATAGTCGACCCGGTTGGGCTCAACACATCAATAACTCTCTTGTGTGTTCTTAATTCAAACTGTTCTCTAGATCTCTTATCAATATGTGGTCCTCTAATAACAGTGAATCGTTCTTTCTTTGTAGGTAGTGGTATTGGACCAACAACCTTAGCACCTGTTCTTATTGCAGTATCAACTATTTTGGTGCAACTTAAATCCATAATTCTACTATCGTATGACTTTAGTTTTATTCTTATTTTTGTTTCTTTTTTTTGACTTTTCACCATATTTAGGAAAATTATACCCCCGCCATAGAGCGGGGGCATAACTCTTTTAATTCTTAAGCATTAACCTTGGTAATAATACCGGCTCCTACTGTGTGTCCACCTTCTCTAATAGCAAATCTTAAACCATCTTCCAAGGCTACTGGAGTAATAAGTTTAACTTTAAATTTAACCTTATCACCTGGCATAACCATTTCCACGCCTTCTTCTAATGTAACTTCACCAGTAACATCAGTTGTTCTAATGTAGAACTGAGGTTTATATCCTGTAAAGAATGGTTTATGTCTTCCACCTTCTTCTTTAGTTAAGATAATAACTTCAGCTTCAAAGTTACTAAGAGGTTTTACAGAACCTGGTTTGGCCAAAACTTGACCTCTTTCCACGTTTTCTCTTTCAATTCCTCTTACTAACAATCCAACATTATCACCAGC
Source organism: uncultured Candidatus Saccharibacteria bacterium (assembly GCA_964402525.1). Taxonomy (GTDB): domain Bacteria; phylum Patescibacteriota; class WWE3; order UBA101185; family UBA10185; genus CAYOCN01. The sequence continues at coordinate 17,081 of CAYOCN010000003.1, forward strand.
TTGACCTTCTTTCATTTGTTTTTTAAACATTTCAATTCCAGTTACAACTGTTTTAACGGTATCTTTAATACCAACAATTTCCATTTCGTCATTAATAGATACTTTACCTCTTTCGATTCTACCGGTTATAACGGTACCTCTACCTGAGATTGTAAAAACGTCTTCAATAGGCATTAAGAATGGTTTATCCAATTCTCTTTCAGGAGTTGGTATGTGTTCGTCAACAGCCTTCATTAAATCTTCAATACCCTTAACTGCTTCTGGGTCACCTTCAAGTGCTTTAAGAGCAGAGCCTCTTATGACAGGAATAGTGTCTCCTGGGAAACCATATTTTGTTAAAAGTTCTCTGACTTCCATTTCAACAAGATCTAATAATTCAGCATCTTGTACCATGTCACATTTGTTCATGAACACAACCATTGCTGGAACGTTAACTTGTTTAGCTAACAAAATGTGTTCTCTTGTTTGTGGCATTGGACCATCAGGAGCGGAAACTACAAGTATTGCACCATCCATTTGGGCGGCGCCTGTAATCATATTTTTAATGTAGTCAGCGTGACCTGGAGCATCGATATGAGCATAGTGTCTTTTTTCTGTCTCATATTCTACGTGAGTAATATTGATGGTAATTCCTCTAGCTCTTTCTTCGGGAGACTTATCAATATTTGCATAAGCAGTGAAATTTGCAAAACCTTTACTAGCTAAAACTTTAGTAATAGCAGATGTTAAGGTTGTCTTACCGTGGTCAACGTGACCTATTGTACCTATATTAAGGTGTTCTTTTGTTCTTGTATATTCAGCCATAAATATTACCTTTCATTTAAATTTATACTTTCAATATTTATGCACGTGTTAGTTAACCAAATTATATAAAGAAAATCAAGGGTTTTTAAGCCTTTTTGTTCATTTCCATGATGTTTTGAGCAACTTGGAAGGGAACTTCTTCATAATGGCTTGGTTCCATTGTGGAACTAGCACGGCCTTGAGTCATACCTCTTAGTTCAGTGGCATACCCAAACATTTCAGAAAGAGGAACTTTTGCGGAAATAACTCTCGCGTTACCTCTGTTTTCGGTACCTTCAATTTTACCTCTCTTACTAGAAAGGTTACCTATAACGTCTCCCATAAAATCCTCGGGTGTAACAACCTCAATAGACATGATAGGTTCCAGTATATAGGAGTCAGCGACTTGCTGTATTTTTCTAAAAGCTTCAATAGTAGCCATTTTAAAGGCCATTTCAGAAGAGTCTACTTCGTGGTAAGAACCATCATAAAGCATGACTTCTAAATCAACAACAGGATATCCAGCCAAAATACCACTTTCAACAGCTTCTTTAATTCCTTTTTCAACAGCCGGAATGTATTCTTTTGGAATAGAACCACCCACAACTTTATTAATAAACTTAACACCCTCGCCTCTTTCAAGAGGTTTGGCTTTAAGATATACGTGACCGTATTGACCACGACCACCAGATTGTCTAATAAATTTACCTTCAACATCAACATCTTTTCTAATAGTTTCTCTGTAAGCAACTTGAGGGGTACCCGTGTTAACTTCAAGTTTATGTTCTCTTTTCATACGATCAACAATAATGTCTAAGTGTAACTCACCCATACCATATAAAACAGTTTGACCAGTTTCCTCGTCACTTTTTACTTTAAGAGTTGGATCTTCTTCTAAAAATTTCTTTAAAACTTGACCTAACTTATCACGGTCACTTTTTGTTTTAGGTTCAATAACAATACCAATAACTGGATCAGCAAAACTTATAGATTCTAATACAAAATCGTCAGCTTCAGTGCATAAAGTATCTCCTGTAACGGCTTCTAACCCTACTACAGCACCAATTTCTCCAGCACTTAGTTCTTTTGCATCTTCTCTGTGGTTGGCATGCATCAATAAAATACGACCGATTCTTTCTTTGTGGCCTTTTGTAGAGTTATAAACATAAGAACCAGCAGTAACTTTTCCGGAATAAACACGGACATAAGTTAGTCGACCAACGTAAGGATCAGATTGAATTTTAAAAGCTAACGCGGCAAACTGACCATTTTCATCGGGAATAAGATTTAAAATTTCTTCAGAACCTATTTTGTGGCCAACAATAACTTTACCGTCTTTTGGTGAAGGCAAATAAGCAACAACACCATCTAAAACTTTTTGAACACCGACATTTGCTAAAGCAGAACCACAAAACACTGGGTAAAGTTTACAAGCAATTGTCAGTTTTCGTATTCCGGCATTAATTTCTTCAACAGATAATTCTTCACCACTTAAAAACTTTTCAATTAAGGAGTCATCGGCTTCAGCAACTTTTTCAATTAGTTTAGTTCTATATTCCTCAACTTTTGATTTCATATCTTCAGGTATTTCAATTTCTACAATATCCACACCAAATTTACCTTCAAATCTGTAGGCTTTTCTAGTTATTAAATCAATAAGGGAGTTAAAATCGCCTTCAATACCAATAGGTAACTGAACAGCTATAGCATTTTAGTTAATCTTTCAGCAATAGAATCAACGGACATGTAAAAATCCCCACCAACTTTATCGAGTTTATTTACAAAAAATAACAATGGAACGTTATATTTTTCAGCTTGTCTGTAAACAGTTTCTGATTGAGGTTCAACACCTTGTGAACCATCTAAAACAATAACACCACCATCTAATACTCTTAAAGATCTTTCAACTTCTGCAGTAAAGTCAACGTGTCCCGGTGTATCGATTAAGTTAAATCTGTGGTCATTCCAAAAACAAGTTGTAGCGGCAGAAGTAATAGTAATACCTCTTTCGTTTTCTTGCTCCATCCAGTCCATTTGAGTGGCACCTTCATGAACTTCTCCGATTTTATGAGATTTACCAGTGTAAAAAAGAATTCTCTCACTTGTAGTGGTTTTACCGGCATCAATATGTGCAATAATTCCAATATTTCTAATTTTATCTAAAGGGTAGGTTTTATTTGTTGTTTCGGCCATACTTTTTCCTTTTAATCTATGAAATTAACTTAAATTTACGATCTAGCAAAATGTGCAAATGCTCTATTAGCTTCAGCCATTTTGTGAACATCATCACGTTTCTTAATAGCATCACCGGTACCGTCATGAGCGTTTTTCAACTCGTCGTAAAGTTTTTCTGTCATAGGTTTACCTTTTTTGTTTCGAGCAGCATTTATTAACCATCTCAAAGCTAAAGCTTCGGATCTGTCGTGTCTTAAAGGCATTGGAACTTGGTAAGTGGCTCCACCAATTCTTTTAGATCTTACTTCTTGAACAGGCATTAAATTTTTAATAGCCTCTTCAAAAAACTTAACAGCTTCTTTTGTATCTTCAGAAAATCTTTTCAAAGCTGTATAAATTATAGTTTCTGATAAAGATTTTTTACCATCAATCATTAATAAATTTACAAGACGTGTTACCACTCTGGATTTATAAATTGGATCTACGGATATTATTCTTTTCTTAGGGTTTTTGGATCTCATAATTATTTTTTAGGTTTTTTAGTACCGTAAATAGATCTGGAAGTTTTTCTATTGTTAACTCCAGCTAAATCATATACGCCACGAACAATTGTGTATTTTATACCTGGAAGATCTTTTACTCTACCACCTCTAATAAGAACAACAGAGTGTTCTTGAAGGCTATGACCTTCTCCTGGTATATAAGCAGTTACTTCTTTTTTATTAGATAAACGAACACGTGCAACTTTTCTTAAAGCAGAGTTTGGTTTTTTAGGAGTTTGTGTTTTTACTTGCAACACAACACCTCTTTTAAAAGGTGCAGAAACCTTAATAACTCTTCTTTTTATTGTGTTAAAAACATCCCACAATGCAGGTGTTTTTGTTTTTGTTGTATTACTTTTTCTAGGTTTTCTTATTAATTGACTTATTGTAGGCATATTAATTACTCCTTAGTTTTCATGTTTTCACCAGTTGGGATTAAACGTCCAATAATAACATTTTCCTTTAATCCTAAGAGATGATCCACTTTACCAGCGGCTGCAGCATCCGTCAATACATTACTTGTTTGTATAAATGAGGCGGCTGACAAGAAACTATCTGTCATAAGTGACGCCTTTGTAATACCTAACAAGTTAAGTTTACCAGTAGCTGGAGCTCCTCCACTTGCAATTACTCTTTCATTTTCTTCCTCAAATGTTGATTTAGTAACAAGTTCGCCAACCATAAATTCTGTATCACCAGAATCTTCTATTTTAACGTGATTAAACATTTGTCTTGCGATAACTTCAATGTGCTTATCATTTAAAGCAACACCCTGGGAAGCGTAGACTTTTTGAATTTCGTCTATAATGTATTTCTTTGTTTGGTCTACACCAACACTTCTAAATAAATCAGTTAAATCAAGATGTCCGGAAGTGAGCTTATCACCTTTAGATACAGACTGTCCATCCTCTACTGTTATTTCAGCAACTGGATCAATCATGTACTCAACGGAATCTTCATCTTTATCAAGAGGTGATACGATTATCTTTCTCTCGTCACCATTTTTAATTATCTTAGCATCTCCGCTTATTTCGCTCATTATAGCCAAAAACTTAGGAGATCTTGCTTCCACAAGTTCTTCAACTCTTGGAAGACCCATTGTAATGTCTTTTCCAGCAATACCACCTGTGTGGAAAGTTCTCATTGTAAGCTGTGTACCTGGTTCACCAATTGACTGAGCAGCGGCTACACCAATAGCGGTACCATGTCTTACTAAAGTACCTGTCATAAGATCGTTACCATAACATTGTGCGCAAAGTCCTCGTCTAGTTTCACAGTGAAGAGGAGATCTTATATAAATAAATTCAGCGCCAGAATCTACGATGTCAGCAACCAGTGGTCTTGTTATAATGGTACCTTTTTTGACAAAAATCTTATTTCCAGATTTCACATCGGTAGCTAAGTATCTTCCAACAACACGATCTGCAAAGCTTTGTAACATATTACCTTCTCCAACTTTCATTTCTCTACCGTGTTCTGTTCCACAATCATCTTCTCTTATCAAAACGTCTTGAGATACATCAACAAGTCTTCTTGTTAGATAACCAGCATCAGCTGTTTTTAAACCCTTATCAACTAAACCTTTTCTAGCACCTCTAGCAGCAACAAAGTACTCAATTGCAGAAAGACCTTCTTTGTAATTACCGAAAATAGGCATTTCAACAATTTTACCAGTAGGATCGGCGATTAAACCTTTCATACCATACAACTGTTTCAATTGGTCTCTAGAAGCTCTAGTAGCACCAGAATCAAGTAAAATTCTAACTGGATTATCTTCAGCTAAATCGGACCATGCAGCATTATCAAGCTCATTAATAGCTTTACCCCACGCGTCTTCAGTAAGTCGTCTAGCTTCACTTTTTGTAATCAAACCTCTTTTGTAGTTTTTATCAATATCAGCCACAGATTTTTTACCATCTTCTATAATTTTTTCTTTAATAGCAGGTGTCTTAATATCGGATAAGGCAACTGATAAACCAGCTTTGGTACCGTACTTAGAACCAATATCCTTAAGATCATCAATTAATTTGACACCAATTTCAGCAGGTTGTGTTTCTAAAACATCCACCAAAATAGCCATAATTTTTTTCTTAGTCATTGTATCGTTAACAAATCCTAAACATGTAGGAGTTATTTCATTAAAGATAATTCTTCCAGGTGTTGTTTCTACAATTTTTCCATCAAGTGATACTTTTATTAATTGTCTTAAATCAATTTCTTTAGAAACTTCCACAGCATACATTACTTCTGATTTTCCAGAAAATACTCTGTCAAACAAAGGTAATTTTTTATTTACAGATGTTACGTAGTAAGGTCCAAACAATAAAGTTTTAACAGGAACTGTAACAGGTGTACCATCGGAAGGTCTAAATAAATTGTGTGTAGATAACATTAAATCTTTAGCTTCTTGTATTGATTCTTTGGACAATGGGACGTGAATAGCCATTTGGTCTCCGTCAAAGTCAGCGTTGTAACCAGTAACAGTAGCTAAATGTAATTGAATTGCATTACCCTCTATAAGTTTTGGATAAAATGCTTGAATACCAAGTCTCCAAAGTGTAGGAGCACGGTTTAGCAATACTGGGTGGTCAGTAACCACATCTTCCAAGATATCCCAAACTTCAGATGTTCTACCCTCTAAGAAGAATTTGGCACTTTTAACATTTGGGGCATAACCACGAGATAAGATTTCTCTTAACACCATTGGTTTAAATAATTCCAATGCCATTTCTTTTGGAACACCACATTCATCAAGTTTTAAGTCAGGACCATTTATAATAACGGCTCTACCAGAGTAGTCGACTCTTTTACCAAGTAAGTTAAGTCTAAAGATACCCTGCTTTCCTTTAATCATGTCAGCTAAGGATCTTAATTGTTTTTTACCACGACTTACTCTTGCTTTTTGTCTTTGCTTAGAAGAATCAAATAGAGCATCAACAGATTCTTGTAACATTCTTTTTTCATTTCTAACAATTATTTCAGGAGCACCGAGGTTTAGTAATCTTCTTAAACGATTATTTCTGTTGATTAATCTTCTATATAAATCATTTAAATCTGAACTTGCAAATCTACCACCATCAAGTTGTACCATAGGTCTTAAATCAGGTGGGATGACAGGAATAACAGAAAAGATCATTCGGTCAGGAGCAATAAGAGCTCTTCTAAATTGCTCAACAACTCTTAATCTCTTTGAAATCTTTGAGGCTTTTTGACCTTTTGAGTTTTCTAAGTTCTCACGTAATTGTTGGGATAACACATTAAGATCTAATTTTTCTAAAATATTTTGTAAAGCTTCAGCACCGATTTCTAGGGTACAGAATTTATCAAGGTATTTACTCAAGGCAACGTATTCATTATCAGATATTACTGAGAATAATTCGACACCTTCTATTTTCTTTTGAGTCAATCTGTATTCTTTTTCTACTTCGTTTACTTTACCTTCAAAAGAATTTCTAACACTTTGAATTTTTTGTTTTAATTTAACTTGAGTTTCGTGTGACTTTATGTCATCTGAATGCTTTTCTAATTGAGTTAATTCTTTCTCTAAATCTTTCAAAGAAATTTCTAAATCTTTTTGAACTTTCTCTTTAGCTTTTTCTAAGTCTTTTGTAACATCAGAAATTGCCTGTGCTTTTTTGGTACCATCAATAGCAGTAACAATAAAAGCAGCAAAGTAAACAATAGATTCTACATTTCTTGGAGTTAAATCTAACAATAAGGCCATTTTTGAAGGAATACCTTTGAAAAACCATACGTGAGCTACAGGACTAGCCAATTTTATATGACCCATTCGTTCTCTTCGTACTCTTGAGTGTGTAACTTCAACACCACATTTATCACAAATAACACCTTTGTATCTGATACCTTTGTATTTACCACAATAACATTCGTAGTTTTTAGAAGCACCAAATATTCT
>CAYOCN010000004.1:0-8869 GCA_964402525.1 uncultured Candidatus Saccharibacteria bacterium
TTAAGATTTCCATCAACCACTACTAAATCAACACTAGGAAGACCTCTAAACCACGTATACATTTCATAAGGAACCATTATAAAAAAAATGGTGAATAACACACCGAATACAAAAAATAATATAGGCTTAAGTTTTCTTTTAAGCTCAGTAATAAAAACAGTTAAAATATTCTTTTCTTTTGCAACAGCAACTTCAATCTTTTTTTCCAAAACTTTTTCTTTGGTAGAAACTTTAGTGGTTTCAACAGAAACAAAAGATTTTAAACTCCCCAGTTTGCTTTTGAAATAACTTTTAAAACTTGTTAAAAATCGAGTAAATATAGTTAAATCAATTACTATAACGGGCAAATGAAGTTTAGGTAGTTTGGGCAGTCTGGGTAATGTGGGAAATTTAAAAGGTTTTTTCTCTACCTTAACTTTGAGGGCTTTTTCTTTTTTCTTTGGTTTTTCCTTTTCAACTTTGACGGGCTTGGTTGGCAAAGTGAATTTGGGAAATTTGGGTAACTTAGGTAACGTTATAATTATTTCCCTACTTAATAACCACTTTAATGCTGGAACTAATTTTTTTGCATATGTTTTTACATGTGTAACAACAAACTCAAAACCAAGTTTTACTAAGGAAAAAGTTTTTCTAAAAGGGAATAAAAGCAATTTACCAACTACGGTTAAAGCATTTTCAAGAATTAATATTAAGTTTCCAATTACCTTATTCATGTAATATGTTGTATCTAGAACTTATTCTGGAATTAGCTGGGATTATGACAAACGAAGTCACTTACGTCAACGAAATGTTTTTTTTAAAAATTAAAGAAACTTTTTAAGTTCTCTAACTTTATCTCTAAATAAAGTTGCTTGTTCAAAGTTCAACACTTCTGCCTCATATTTCATTAACTTCTCAAGTTTAATTATTTCTTTTCTTAATTCCACAGGAGGAAGTTGCTTATAATCTATATCGACAGTCTTTTTAAAACTTTTGTTGCGCTTTTTTTCATCTTCTTCTAACACTTCATCTATCAATTTTTCTCTAATAGGCTTATTAATTTGTTGAGGAATAATATTGTGCTCTTTGTTGTAATCTAATTGGACTTCACGTCTTCGACCAATTTCACTGAGAGCACGCTCCATACTTCCTGTGACAACGTCAGCATACATAACAACACTTCCAGAGATATGACGAGAAGCTCTTCCCATAGTTTGAATAAGAGAGGTGTCAGAACGCAAAAATCCTTCTTTATCAGCATCTAAAATAGCAACCAAAGAAACCTCGGGCAAATCTAAGCCTTCTCGAAGTAGGTTAATACCAACCAAAACATCATAATTTCCTTTTCGTAAGTCATCCAAAATATTGCTACGTTCCAAAGTATCAATGTCTGAGTGCAAATACGTAACTTTTACATGTTTTTCTTGCAAAAAAGTTGAAAGCTCTTCTGCCATTTTTTTGGTTAAAGTGGTAACAAGAACACGTTCTTTCTTTGCAACACGATCAAGGATACGTTGATATAAATCTTGTACTTGACCTTTTGAAGGCAAAATCAAAACTTCAGGGTCAACAATGCCTGTTGGTCTAATTAAAAGTTCAGTTACTTTATTGTTGGATTTTTCAACTTCCCATTCAGAAGGCGTGGCACTAACATATAAAGTTTTTCCAATTTTCTTTAAAAACTCATCAAAGTTTAAAGGTCTATTATCAAGTGCAGAAGGAAGTCTAAATCCATAATCAATTAACGTTTGTTTACGAGCTTTATCCCCGTTGTACATACCTCTTACTTGAGGAAGTGTGATATGGGATTCATCCACAACTAACAAAAAATCTTTGGGGAAAAAATCCATTAAAGTGTAAGGGGCCGAGCCCGGTAAACGTCCGTCAAAGTAACGAGAATAGTTTTCAATGCCTTTACAATAACCAATTTCTGCAATCATCTCTAAATCATAGTTAGCACGTTGTTCCAATCGATAGGCTTCAATATTTTTTCCTTCGCCGCGCAATTCTTTTAAACGCAAAGCTAAATCTCGCTGAATACCTTCCATTGCCACACTTTTCATATCTTCAGCGGCAACGTAGTGTTTAGCAGGATAAATTGAAATATTATTTTCAGCATATGAATTTTCAAAAGGAATAGTTTCACCACTTATAGGATTAAAATACTCAATACTTGTGAGAGTTTCGTTAAATATTTCTAAACGCACCGCATAATCTAGGTAAGCTGGATAAACGTCAAAAATTTCACCTGTAACTCTGTAAGTACCGCGTTTAAAATCATAGTCAGAACGAGTGTAGTTAATTTGAGAAAATCTTTTTAATAAATCCATGGGACGCAACTTCATTCCTTTTTTTAGCTCAATGGCAAATTTGGAATATTCGGTTGGAGAACCAAGGTTATAAATACACGAAACAGAAGCCACAACAATAACATCTTTTCTAGTCATTAATGAAGTTGTGGCAGCAAGTCTCAATTTATCTATTTTCTCATTTATATCAGAGTCTTTTTCAATATAGGTATCAGTTGAAGGAATATAGCTTTCTGGTTGAAAGTAATCGTAATAGCTAACAAAATATTCAACGGCATTATCTGGGAAATAATCGCGAAACTCTTGATATAGCTGGGCTGCTAAAGTTTTATTATGAGAAATTATTAGTGTTGGTTTTTGTAGATTTTGAATGATATTGGCCGCAATATAAGTTTTTCCACATCCTGTTACACCAAGTAAAACTTGGCTTTCAGTGTTGTTGGAAAATTCGTTTGTAAGTTTTGCTATAGCGTCGGGCTGACCTCCCGTTGGCTTATAAGCAGCCTTAAGGTTGAACATAAGAGTAATTGTAACATGAATCTTTGGGTTTTCTATGGTAAAATATCGGCAACTTATCCGCTATTAGACAACAAAAACTCTTGGGCTTTTTCATTTCTTACAACCACAAACAAAAATTCCTCTTGACATCTTCGGGTACTTTTCGGTATCCTAAAAACACGAAGAAAATACAAAAATTAAACCTAGGAGGTTAAAAAATGAGTCCTGTTACTTTATATAAAAAACAAAAACAAATTTTAGATTTTATTTCTCAATATATTCAAATGAATGGACACTCCCCTACTTTACAAGAAATTGCCGACGCTATGGGTTTAGCTTCCTTAGCAACCGTTCATGAACATCTTCAATCTTTAGAAAAAAAGGGCATTATAAAACGATATGACGGTGCGGTGCGTGGAATAGAAATCTTAGACGAAAAAGCTAATTCATCCTTAAACATGATAGAAGTACCTTTAGTAGGATTTATTGCTGCAGGTGAACCAATTGAAGCAATTGAAAATCCATTAGAAACAGTAATTGTTTCAAGTGATATGGTAAGTAGAACTCGTAGATGCTACGTACTACAAGTAAAAGGTGACTCCATGATTGAAGAAAAAATCTGTGACGGTGACTATGTTGTAATTCAACAACAAGAAACCGCAAATAACGGAGATATTATCGTAGCTCTGATAGATAGAGAATTTGCCACCCTAAAAACTTTTTACAAAGAAAAAAATGGAATGATTAGGTTACAACCGGCAAATAGTAAAATGGATCCTATAATGGTGGAAGCCTCATCACTTACCATACAAGGAAAAGTGACAGGCGTTATTAGAAGATATAAATAAAACTAATTAAATTTGATATTTAAAAAATCTTTTTAATTTTTCTATAATCTTTTCCCAAATAGTTTTCTTATTTTCCTTATACATATGGTATGCAGGAGGTAAAACAGAAATTATTACTATTAAAGCAACAATAGGAAGAAGATACCTATCAACATTAGGAATTAAACTACCTAAGAAATAGCCGCCAAAACACATTCCCCAAGTCCAAATGGTACCACCCAAAAAATTATATAAAGTAAATTTTTTGTGATCCATATGGCTAATACCAGCCACAATAGGAGCAAATGTTCTAACAATAGGAATAAATCTAGCAATGGTTATAGCTTTTCCACCATGCTTTTCATAAAATTCTTGGGCTTTCATTAAGTTTTCGGGATTAAACAAAAAAGATTTTTCACGCTTAAATAATTGTCGACCCATTCTCTTACCAAACTCGTAACCAACGTTGTCACCAACAATAGCAGCAACCCAAGAACCGAGAACAAGTGCCCAAATGCTAAATAAGTTAAAAGCAGAAGAAGATAGTAAACCAGCAGTAAACAGCAAACTATCACCAGGTAAAAAGAAACCAATCAAAAGTCCGGATTCAGCAAATACAACTCCAAAAACACCAAATAAACCGATTCCTCTTATAAATGTCATCAAATCTTGATGAACTAAAGCTTGTATGATTTCTTGCATTATAAGATGATACCAAATGTGCTACCATTTTTATATATGAACGTGGATCCGGAATTATATAAAAAATATCCAAAAGAAAAAATTGAAGAAGCATTAGATTATTTAAGTTATAAAACCGTAACAGAAGAATTACCTAAAACCGAAAGTGACACAAAACCCACCCTTTATATTTTTAGACACGGTCAAACCACCGATAATGCCGAATTTGTTTTTAGTGGTTGGCGTGATCCAGATTTAACAGATACAGGTCGGGAACAAGCTTTAATATTGGCAAAAAAAATAAAAGATAAAAAAATCGATATGTTAGTTTCCTCACCCCAAAAACGCGCTATTGAAACAATGAAATTATCCATATCTTTAAATGACCACGCCAAAAACCTAACAATACACACAGATGAAAGAATAAAGGAAAGATCTTACGGCGACTATCAAGGTAAAAGTAAACTAGAAATACAATTGGAAGATGCAAAAGCTCTGAAAAAAATCAGAAGATCTTATGATGAAATTCCACCAAATGGTGAGAGTTTAGCAATGGTTGTAAAAAGAGTAACTGAATTTTGCAACGAAATAATACCTCTAATGAAAAAAACAAAAGTAAGTGTAGCCATATCCTGTCATGGAAATTCTATGAGGGGTTTTAGACAATATTTTGAAAAGTTATCAAATGAAGAAACTGCTTTAGTAGAAACACCGCTTGCACAAGATTACGCAGCTTACGTTATTGAATAAAAATTAATCAAAAAACACTTCTAATAAGCGGTTATACTTAGCTACTCTTTCACCTCTAACAGGTGAACCGGATTTTATAAATTCAGCACCCACACCCAAAGCTAAATCTGCAATAAAGGTGTCCTCTGCGGTGTCGCCACTTCGGTGAGAAACACAAATGGACATGCTATTTTTCTGTGCCATTTTAATAAAAGCTAAAGTTTCAGTTAAAGTACCAACTTGATTTGGTTTTACAATAACAGAATTAGCCAATTTACGTTCTACAGCTAACTTCAAATATTTTGGATTCGTTACAACTAAATCATCAGCAACCACCATTAATTTATCGTTAAAGTGCTGATAAAAGTTTTTCCACCCTTGCACATCATTTTCATAATAAGGGTCCTCAATGTATATAAGAGGGTACTTTCGTGCTAAATGTTTATAAAATCTCAACAATTCCTCGCGATTAAGTTTGATATCTTGTTCACGGATACGATAAAATTCACCATCATAAAAAGATTCAGCCGCCACGTCCATTCCTATATAGGCATCGGTACCTACCTTATAATTTTCGGCAATAGCTTTTTGAATAAAATCCAAAGCTTTTTCAACAGTAAACCCTGAGGGAGCAAAACCACCCTCATCACCAACACCCGTACCATATTTTTTAGCAGTTAACTGATTTTTAAGGGTTTGATAAGTTTTCACACCTATTTCCATTTGTTTATCAAAGGATTTTCGTGGCGAAGGAATTACCATAAATTCCTGAAACGATAAGTTGTTTCTCGCGTGTTTTCCACCGTTTATAACATTAAACACAGGAGTTGGAAATTTTACATCTTTTCGTTTTAACCACTTGCCCCGGTGTAAATACGATAAGTATTGGTACAACTCAACGTCATAGGATTTTGCCACAGCTTTAGCTAATGCTAAAGAAACTGAAAGTATGCTGTTGGCACCTAAATGCTTTTTAGTAGAAGTACCATCCATAGAAATCATTACACCATCGAGTGCTTCTTGTTGTGTAGGGTCTTCGCCCTTTAAGGCGTCATTAATAAGTGTCGAGACAATTTCTAACGATTTGTGCACAGGAATATATACAGCTTCATTTTCACCTTTGGATGCACCATCTGGAATAGTTTGAATTCCAGTGGAACCATCACTAAGAGTAACTTTTGTAGCAATACTCCACTCACCTCGTGAATTAACTATTTTGTGACATGTAATTTCCCGTACTTTTAACATAAAAACCAATTATCTTTTATTTTTTATTACTTTCTTCTCGGCGTCGTAAACAATTTTTCTAGTTTTATCAATTACATCAGGACTAATAGAAACCGAGGTCACACCCCACTCTACAAGCATTTCTACCATTTTTGGGTAAACAGATGGAGCTTGGCCACAAACGGAACATGTGATTTTTCGCTTTCTACAAGTAGTTACTAATTTCTCTAAACTCTTTAATACGGCAGGATTCATTTCGTCGTAAACATTTGCCACTTTTTCGTTATCCCGATCCACACCTAATGTAAGCATTGTTAGGTCATTGGTACCAATTGAAATACCATCGATACCTTCATCGATAAAGTCATCTAATAATATAACGTTGGAAGGAATTTCAGCCATCATCCAAAATCTAAACATGCCACTTCTTCTTAAACCGCCGGCAGAAAGTATTTTTTTAACTTCACGTAATTCTTCAACGGTACGAACAAAAGGTGCCATAACCCAAAGGTTTTTGTAACCTAATTTGTTACGAACATTTTTTATAGCCTCTATTTCCATTTCAAACACTTGAGGATCAGCAATGTATCGAGAAACACCTCTAAAACCAATCATTGGGTTACGCTCGTCACTTTCAAACTCCTGACCACCTTTAAGATTAGCGTATTCATTAGTTCTAAAGTCAGTAAATCTATAAACAACTGGTTTTGGATCAAAGGCCATAGCGAATTTCTCTAAACCATCCGTTAATTGTTGAATAAATTCTTTTTGTTTTTTCTCTTTAATAAAGGCACGTGGGTGTTTACCAATTTGGGCAATCATAAATTCAGCACGCAATAAACCAACCCCATCAACATTTCTTAACGACATATCATGAGCTAGTTCAGGTTCGCCCAAATTCAAATAAATCTTGGTGGCGGTTTTCATTTTGGAAGTATCAATTTGATTTTTTCCTGCGTCCACATCAATTTTTGTTATGTCACCTTCATAAACTCGACCTGCGGCGCCGTCAACAGTTATAACTTCATCATTAGTTAACATTTGAGTAGCATGACTTGTACCAACAACAGCAGGAATTCCAAGCTCACGACTCACAATAGCGGCATGACTGGTTTTTCCACCCTCATCAGTAACAATAGCACTAGCTCTTTTCATAGCAGGTACAAAGTCAGGATCGGTCATAACGGCAACTAATATATCACCTTCCTTAACTTTATTTATTTCACTAGCTTTTTTAATAATTCTAACTTTTCCTGAAGCAACTCCGGGAGATGCAGCCAAGCCTTCTAGCAACAACTTTGCCTTTTTACGACTATCAAGTTCTAATGTTTCATCATGTTTTGTTTTTAATGTGGTAACAGGACGAGATTGAACGATATAAACTTTATTATTTTGAATACCCCATTCAATATCTTGAGGACGTCCGTAATGTTTTTCAATTTGCATTCCAATTTTTGCTACTTCTAAAACCATTTTATTGCTTAGTTTTTGGGCATTTTGAAATTTTTTGGAAATAGGAACTGTACCTTCTCGAGTAAACTGCCATGTTTGAGTGGAAATATATCTGTAAGTTATTTTTCCACTAGCTTTGTTAACAAGATACTGATCGGGGGTAACTTCACCCGAAACAATAGGCTGACCTAAACCAAAAGCAGCTTCAACCGAAATTTCACCTAAATTATTTGTTAGTGGGTTTGCAGTAAACATAATACCTGCAATTTCAGATTGAACCATTAACTGAACTGGTACAGCAATTCCAACTTTTAAATGTGAATAATGATTTTGAACTCTGTAAAAAATGGCACGAGCTTCGAATAAAGATGCCCAACACTTTTGAACGTGTTTAACAACTTCTTGCCAACCTTTAATATTTAAATAGGTTTCTTGTTGGCCGGCAAATGAGGCATCGGGTAAATCTTCAGCAGTAGCGGAAGATCTAACAGCCACCAGTTTATCAAATTCTCCGGATAATTCGTGGTAACGTTGTTTTATTTCCTCTTCAATATCTTTGGGCATTGTGGCAGCCACAATAGCTGTTTTAATATTTTTGGAAGCTAATTGAAGTTTTTTTGAATCATCCACGTCTAAATCAGCTAATTCGGCTAAAATTTTTCTTTTTAAGGAGGTTGATGCTAAAAAGTCATAATAGGATTGTGCGGTTACAACAAAGCCATTGGGAACAGGGATTTTTGCAAAAACCATTTCTCCTAAGTTAGCTCCCTTACCACCAACTAAAGGAAGGTCTGTTTTTCTTATATCTTTAAACCACAATACGTGGGCAGTATTTTTATTCATACATAAATTTTATACTAATAAATTTCACAAATATACTAATAAGTGTTTGGATATTTTATTTGATAGATAGGTCAAATCTTGCTAAAAGTGTTGTTAAGATGTCCTTAATATTTTCCACTTCTTTATTATCAATACCTTCAACTCTAGCTACTAAATAAGGCGTGGTATTGGAAACACGTATTAAGAACCAACCACTCTCAGAAGTGTAAGCTTTAACCCCATCAATAGTTAAAACTTTTTGATAATTTCCAGAAGAAACCACATAATTTTTAATCTCATCAATAGTTTGGAATTTTTCAGAGTCTGGACAATCTATTTTAAATT
>CAYOCN010000004.1:8879-16332 GCA_964402525.1 uncultured Candidatus Saccharibacteria bacterium
GCTTTTCCTGATATTACTTCTTTTAAAAAGCGGGAACGTCCCGTTGGGAGAACTTCGGGGATACCACCGAAGCCTGCAATAACACTTTCAGAAATCCCAGTACTTTTTATATCTGATAGTACACGCTTACCCTTGTTAGTTTTTAAAACGTATTTTGCAAATAACAAAAGCATTCTATCCGGAGTATGCATAATTCCTTTTTCATCAACAACACCCATACGATCACCATCATTATCAAAAGTAATACCCACATCAAATTTTCCAGTTTTTACATTATTAATTAATGCTTCCACAAAGTGGGGATCTTCTGGATTGGGAACACCACCAGTAAATAAAGGATCAATTTCGGTATTATCTAAACGAAATTTAACATTTTTAAATTTAAAAATATCTTTGACTACAGTACAGGTCGTGCCGCCACCACAATCAATAAGAACTTTTAAGTTATTTTTAAAAGAAAATTTATCTTCAAAATATTTAATGTACTCCTTGGATAAATCTTTTTTCTTTAAGATACCCTTACCTTTAAGAAAGGTACCACGTTCTATAAAAGCCCACAAACCTAAAATCTCGTCACCATAAAAAGGCATCGCATTTTTATAATCTATTTTAATGCCGTTAAATTTAATGGGGTTATGGCTAGCAGTAATCATCACACCAGCATCAACATCCTGAGTACAGCAAAAAAAATGAATCATGGGTGTAGTTACAACACCAACATCCAAAACATTACATCCTGTACTTAATAATCCTTTTATTAAGCTTTTTGATAAATTAACAGAACTTGGACGAATTTCTCTACCAACAACAACAGTTTTAATTTTCTTGGAAATAAAAATAGAACCCAAACCTTTACCTACTAGCTCGGCAGCTTCTTCATTTAACTCATCAGGATAAACACCACGAATGTCATAACTTCTAAAAATATCTTTATTTATAGGCATAAAAACTAATTAATAGGTAATGTGAAAATAAATTTTGTACCTGTTGGAGTGTTATCTTCAATCCAAATTTTACCACCATGAGATTCAACGATGGCACGTGCAATGTATAAACCAAGACCGGTACCTTTTCCATCGGTGGTTAAAGTAGTGGAAGTAGTTTTACCAATTTGTACAAATTTATTAAATAGTTGAGATTTCATCTTGTCCGAAATACCCATTCCAGTATCTGATACTGATATTTGCAAATCATTTAACAATCTTTTAGAAGATATAACTATTTTTCCTTGCGAAGGTGTAAATTTTAAAGCATTAGAAATTAAGTTATTCAAAACTCTTTTTACTTTATCAACATCAACATTTGCTTTATGAACACTAGAATCAAGCTCAGTTTTTATGGTAATACCTTTATCGTTACCAGAACCTAGATAGTAGTCAGCTTCGCTTTGAAGAATCATATTTATATCCACATGGGATTTTTCCAAACGAAATTTTCCGGATTCTATTTTTGAAACATCTAAAATATTATTTACAAGTTTAAGTAAATCTTCAGTAGTAATTTTAATTTGACTTGTAAGCTGCGTAACATTTTCAGCAGATAAATGCGCTTTTTCATTAACTAAAATATCAATAGCACCTCTAACTACAGAGAGAGGTGAACGTAAATCGTGTACAAGCATCGCAATATATTCATCCCTATACTGTTGTTGACCGGATTTAGCATTATATTTTTTATGAAGAATGAGGTAATTAATTAAAAGTATTAAGAAAGCAACACCCAGAAGAGGGGAAATCCAAGAATTTATATTTTGAAATTGAATAGGCATATAACCTTAGCCATTCACTTTAACGACGGAGCTTGGCCCCGAACCAAGGATGGCAGCAACTTTATCGGGAAGCTCAGAAAGAACAATATTATATTTCATCATGTACCCATCGGCACCTAAATCCATAGCTTTGTTAACATTATCATCCATACCAAAATTCGTAAGCATAGCCACCTTAATAACCTTTAACTCCTCATCACTTTTCATATCTTTTAAAATGTCTAAACCATTCATACCGGGTAAAACAATATCTAATAAAACAAGGTCGGGTTTTTCAATTCTAATTTTTTCAACAGCAAGAGAACCATCAGAAATATGAATAACGTCATATCCCTTCATTTTAAGTTCCATAGCACACAAACTATAAAAAGCTTCATCATCTTCTACAAACAATACTTTTTTCATCATGAACTAATTATTACACACTTTAAAAAAAACAAGCAACAATTTCTATACAATTGACGGAATAACTCCATTGGAATATTCTGTTTAACATATGTTCAAAAAATTTTTAATACTATTGGTAGTATCTGCTATAGCGTTTGGGGCACTTTATTTATATTTAAATAACAACAAAAAAGTAAACTTAAACATTGTTTCTCCAATAGGAATAATCTCCCAAGAGGGAAATAATCAAAATAAACAACAAGATCAACCAAAAAAATCTTCAATATTTAGTGAAGTGATAAACATACTATTAATTGGAACGGACACAAGTGAAAGTCGAAGAGCTGACGGACAAACAGGGTTTAACACCGATTCCATGGTATTAGTGTCAATAAACACCAGAACAAATAAAGTACTACTAACGTCAGTTCCAAGAGATGTGTGGATAAATGGAAATAAAATAAACGCCCTATATATAGTATTTGGATGGGACACTTTAAGGGACGCTTATGAGAAAATAACCGGTCAAAAAATTGATGGTTACGTTAAAGTGGACTTTGATCAGTTTAGATGGTTGGTAGACGCGTTTGGTGGTGTACCTGTAACTGTAGAAAAAACATTCACAGATACCACTTTCCCCAATAAAACTGACAGCGGTGTTATAACTGCATCGTTTACCCAAGGCTATGAAAAAATGAATAGTGACAGAGCTTTAACATTTGCTAGATCTAGACACGGTGACAATGGTGAAGGAAGTGACTTAAAAAGAGCAAAGAGACAACATTTATTGTTACAAGGATTTGTAGAAGCTGTAAAACAGCCAGAAAGTTTATTTTGGCCGATGGATGTTTCCAAGTTTTATGATGCAATAACAGGAAAAAGCATTTACACCACATTAAAATTAGACGACCTGTATTATTTGTGGGACTTTTATAAAGATAAAGATAAATACAGCGTAGAATCGCTTGTGTTGGACGACAAGTACATATATCACCCTGGTATGTATCCAGATAGTGAATATCGTGCGTGGGTATTTATATCAAAAGATCCAACATGGGGAACATTACATGCAGATATAAAAGCTATGCTGGATGGAACTTTTAAGTATGAAACTCAAGAGCCAGCCCCAGTTCCAGTTCAGCAGTAACATCTTTGTGGTGATTAATAACTAAACCACAAATGGTAATTAAATCTAATTGCCACTCATATTTATAAAATTCTCTGTGTTTTAAAAAAAACTGAGATATTGTTCTTTTTAAATGAAATATTTTTGTTTTAGTAAAAAGATATTCTGGTAAACAAAAGTTGGAATTACTAACATACTTAACTTCCACAAAAACTAGCTTATTTTGAAATGACAATGCAACAATATCTAACTCACCTCCATAACAAAACCAATTGGTATATAAAATTTTATACTCATGTGAAATTAAAAAATTAACAACAATCGACTCTCCATACTTACCAACATTTCTTAAATTCACCTCACAAAAGTAACAAAAATTAAAAATAGTTAAATAGTGGAAATTCTAAATTAATTAGAACTTGTATCAGAGGCTGCAACTGTGGATAAATCGGGAACTAATCCAAAATACTTAATAAGTTCTTGAGCAATATCCATCCACAAAGGAACTGCTGTCTCTGCAGCATACGGAGAAGTACGAGGCTCTTCAAGCTTTACAATCATAGAAAATTTCTTGGAACCAGAAACAAAACCCACAAAAGTAGCATTAGTCTTTTTTGGATCGTAAGTACCATTAACAGGGATTTGAGCGGTACCTGTTTTACCAGCGATTTTGTAATTTTTTAAAACAAAAAACTTTGCTTCACCACCTGTAGCAGCACTTTCTAACAAGCTAACCATAGTATCAGAAGTTTCTTTAGAAATAACCCGTCTAACAGTTCTTATTGGAATTTCAGTTTCTCGATCGTCATCTACCAATTTAGATATAACGTGAGGTTCTAATAAAATACCACCATTAGCCATTACATTAAAAGCATTAACCACCTGTAAAGGTGTGGCGGACATACCTTGTCCAAATGAAATATTAGCTAAAGCGATATCGGACCAATCATTGTAATCAAGCAGAATACCACTGTCTTCGCCTTCAAGTTCAATTCCAGTGCGAATACCTATTCCATAATTTTTCATGTATGAGGATAATTGTTTAGCGCCAACTTTGGTACCAACCCAGGAAGCTCCAATATTATTAGATTTTTGTAAAAGCTGAATAATAGTCATAGTTCCGTAGTGCTTACCATCCCAATTATCAATTACATAATCCGAATATCTAACAGGACCGTTATCTTCGTAAGTAGTATTTGGATTAATTAGTTTCAAATCAATAGCCGCTGAAACCGTTATAGGTTTAATAACAGAACCAGGTTCATAAGTTTGAGAAATTGCTAAATTTTGTCTTTCCAAAGTTTTTCGATGAGGGGATCCTTCATCAGGTTTTTCTTCCATAGAAAAATCTCCAGGAGAATAGGTTGGATAATTAGCCATTGCATAAACCGTACCAGTCATAGGATTCATTACAATAACGTCACCTGACACAGCATCATACTTTTCAACACCTTCTTTTATCTTTTTCTCTATTAAATACTGAACTGCTCTATTAATTGTTAAATATATATCACGACCTTCAATAGGTTCAACTTTTTTATAACTACCAGCTAATATTGGATTACCCTTAGCATCTAACTCTTGAATAACCTTTCCTGATTTACCACGTAAATCTTCATTCAATTTTCCTTCTATACCGTAGTAACCAGTTTTATTTCCTTGTTCATCAGAAGCCACAAAACCCAAAATATGTGACGCCAAGCTACCTTCTGGATAATAACGGTTAGGTTCTTCTTCGAATCCAATCCCTTTAAAACCAAGTTTTTCTATTTGATCTTTTTCAACAGGCGATAAGTTTTTTTCTAGCCCAACCCATAATAAGTTTTTTTCTAAAAATCCTAGAAATTTGTCATGATATTCTTTATAGGTGGTTTCAGGAGAAATATCCTTTTGTGGCCTAAATTGAACCATCAAGGCTGCTAAATCATTTGCAACCTTATATTTATCTTCAACTACTTTCGGCTCTGCATACATAAGATAGTTAAACTCAACTCCTGCTAAAACATAGCCATCTGAAGTAAATATACGACCACGTCGTGGAGTAATTTCTTGAACATTGGAATATTGATCACGAGCCATAGATTCATAATATTCGTGTTTTAAAACTTGAATACTAAAAAGTCTTATTTCTATGATAATTAATAATGAAATAAAAAATCCAAGAACTATTAATAGTCTAAAGTTATTTAAACCTATTTTTTTAACAGGATTGAATGATTGCGATTTCATTGAGATATTATAGTTGCAACAGAAGAATCAGTAGATTTTTGATCCAAAGTCATTAAAGGCTCGCTCATTTTAACAAATCCTAATTCTTGTGCTTTTTTTTCTACATTACTAAGAGAAGATAAAGAAGCGTCTATATAAGAAAGTTTGGATATGTCTTTTTCTAACTGATATTTTTGAGCGTAATAACTGGAAAGTTGTTTGTTTTCGGAAGCTAAAAAGTTAGATAAACAAATTCTTCCAAAAAGCGAAATAAAAAACATACAAAGTGTAAAAGTGAATAGAAACTTATACATATTCATACATTGTACATATTTTTTAATCGTTTGTAACGTTTTTTTAATCATAGTCTACATTTTGGCAAAACATCTAAGTTTTGCACTTCGAGCTCTAACATTTTTATTTACTTCTTCCTGTGTTGGTACCACAGGCTTTTTCGTTAGAGTTATTAATGTGGGCTGCGCACCCCGGCCAAACTCCTTGACCAGTTTGTCTTCCAAAGAATGGAAGCTTATCACTAACATTCTTCCACCAGGCAGTAATAGGTGCGCAGCCCGAGGCAGTGACTGTTCCAGATTGCCGAACTCATCATTAACTGCAATACGCAGAGCTTGAAAAGTTCTGGTGGCAGGATGAATCCTACCCTTTTCGTAACCTGGAAAAGACTCACTAGCCAAAAGGTCAGCTAGTTGCTTAGTTGTCTGAATCTTTTTCAAACTACGATATTTAACAATTGCTTTGGCAAATTTCTTGGCTAACTTTTCATCTGAATAATTAAAGATTAAATCTGATAATTGTTTCTCAGTTAATGCGTTAATTAAATCAGCAGCTGTAACACCAAGTGAGGCATCAAGACGCATATCAAGTGGTAAATCTCGCATAAAACTTAAGCCCACGTCACCTTCATCTAATTGAAAGGAGCTGTAACCTAAATCGTATAAGATACCGTCCACTTTTTCAAAACATGCTTCTCTTGCCAAATTTGCTATATTTTTAAAGTTCCCTAAAACTCCAACAAAATTGCTTTCAAAACCTTCATCCTTTATTCGTTGTGTCGCTCTACTCAAACTATCAGTGTTAATGTCCAAACCTAAAACCACGCCACCGCGCTTTAATATTTCTAAAGTATGGCCACCATCACCCAACGTGGTGTCTATATACTTTTTGCCTTTTTCTATGTTTAAGTAATCTATTACTTCTTTTAGTAAAACTGGTTCGTGATAATTCATTAGTTTTGTGAACTTTAGGCAGAAAGTTCTCTAGAAATTTTTTCTAAGTGCGTTTCCCAAGAATCAAAATCCCAAATTTCAGCGTGATCCCCCGCTCCAATTACTGCTAGTTTTTTGTCGATACCTGCATAATCCTTTAAATTAGTTGGTATAACAATTCTTCCCTGTGAATCTATAGTAGATTCGGAAGCACCAGCAAACATGTAACGCTTTAAATCACGTGTTCTGGAATCAGTTATTGGGTTTTCAATTTGCTTATTGGACTCAGCAATCCAATCTTGGCGATCATAAACAAAAATACATTTTTCAAAACCACGCAAAAGTATTACCTCATCGCCAGTAATTTGATCCCGAAGTTTCTTTGGCAGTGCGATTCTTGATCCTTCGGTAATATTCGGTTGATATTCGCCAAGAAACATTCTCATAATTCACCATTAATCACCAGACTATATCCATAATCCACCATACAAGACATAGTGTCAATACAAAGTAAACCCGAAACTCTTGATATATATGGATATAAGGAGAAAAAAAAAGAGAAGACCCAAAGTTTCAGATCTTCTCATATAAGAATAGGACAATTAAACCGGCAATTACGCAGGAACACCCGTGTAAATTTCAAAAGCTCTCACCACATTTGGTTGCATGGTAATAACCATGTAAGCTAAAAGCGCCGAATTGATTCCACCCGTAGCTAACTCATCTACCATCATCCGC
>CAYOCN010000004.1:16342-23349 GCA_964402525.1 uncultured Candidatus Saccharibacteria bacterium
AAACCCGAAACTCTTGATATATATGGATATAAGGAGAAAAAAAAGAGAAGACCCAAAGTTTCAGATCTTCTCATAAAAAAACATGATAAGGTTACGCGGGTACAATATTGCCCGTGTAGAAAAGATAAGCTTCCAGCGTCTTTCGCGTTACATTATGAGAATAGGGCGCCACGGAATCTTCTGAATGAAAAGCACTAATCAACTCTTTTAGACAGTTACATTCTCTGGGATTCAACGAAAAACTGTCGCAGAGGCTCTTAAATTCAGCATCAGTCATATTCATGGTGAAACTCTCCTTTTTTATTACAATATCTGGTTAAAGTAAGGCTACTAAATCGGTAACCTTTTGACGGATTTGAACCATTGTATCACGATCTCGTACTGTAACGGTACCATCTTCTAAAGTTTGGTAATCTACAGTCACACAACTAGGAGTTCCAATTTCGTCTTGAGCATAGTAACGTTTACCAATATTTCCTCTATCATCCCAGGCCACCGACATATTAGCATCCAATAACATTTCATAAACTTCTTTAGCCTTGGCCACAAGTTCTGGTTTATTTTTAACTAATGGAAATACTGCCACTCTATAAGGAGCAATAGTTTTTGGTAATTTAAGCACTACTCTATCAGTTTCTTCAACGTAACCATTATTTAATAAAGTTAAAAATACGCGGTTAATACCAAAGGTGGGCTCCATAACATGTGGAATGAATTTTTCTCCGGTTTCAGGATTCATATACTGTAAATCCTCACCAGATTTTTCCATATGATTTTTTAAATCAAAGTCTGTTCTATAAGCTAATCCAAATAATTCCTCATAACCAAAATTAAATTCATAATCTAAATCCATGGTTTTAGTGGAATAATGAGCGCGTTCCTCATCGGTATGAAGTCTCCAACGTAATTTACTTTCGGGGACACCAATAGAAACAATCCATTTTTTCATTTCTTCTTGCCAGTAAGCAAATACATCTTCCCATTTTTCTTCTTTGGAATTAAAGAAATATTCAAATTCAGCTAAATTAAATTCTAAAGTTCTAAATATAAAATTTCCTAAGGTAATTTCGTTTCTAAAAGCTTTACCTGATTGAGCAATACCAAAAGGAAGTTTTGGTCTCATGGTGTCCAAAATATTTTTAAAGTTAACAAACATTCCTTGAGCAATTTCACCACGTAAGTAAACAGTATTTTTATTACCTACAAGAATACCAACGGTAGTCTCAAACAGCTGATTAAATTTTCTAACATTAGTCCAATTATATTTACTACAGTTGGGGCATGGAATTTTGTTGTCCGAAATTACTTTATCCAATTCTTCAATTGATTTTCCTTCAACTTGTGTTTTTTCATTCTTAGCTTCAAAATAATTTTCAATAAGATGGTCGGCACGAGTTCTTAACTGACACTCTTTACAATCAATCATGGCATCAGCAAAATTGGCAACGTGTCCTGAGGCCTCCCAAACCTTTGGAGACATTAAAATACTAGTATCTAAACCATAAATGTTAGCGCGTTTTGTAACAAAAAATTTCCACCAAGAATCAACAATATTACGCAACATTAATACTCCCAAAGGACCAAAGTCATAAGTATTGGCTAAACCACCATAAATTTCGGAACCTTTAAAAACAAAACCACGTCGTTTACAAAGAGATATTATTTTTTGTTGCATGTTATTTTCCTGAGACATAAAGTTAGTATAGGTTAAAATTGCCCCTTGTCAAAGGATTTCAAGACTTTTAAGCTTTGGGGATAAGTGTTCATGAATATAGCTTTTTATAATACTGTCCACAGCATCTATATCGCTATCGGTTAGATTTTTTATGTCACCTTTTAACAATAAATTTATTGTAGGACGCGAAATATCAATCATGTAACCAAGTTGCTTTAAAAATACCACTTCAAAAAACGCCACCAAAACCTTAGGAGATAAAGAACTTTTGTCTAACAATTCTAAAATCTTTTTAAGTAACTTAAAAGTTTGTTCCATTTCCATACCTTCCTCTATTGTTCTATAAACCAGTTCTCCTATGTAATAAGCTTTTACTGACTTTTCCTGAGAATCTTTTAAATACCTAAAACTATTAGTTGTGGAAACTTCATCAATATTTTTGTAACCTTTATCGTTTTCGGAGATTTTAAGTCTAACAAGATTAAAACTGTCTAAATTACCAGCGCGGCGAGAGGATATTTTCCTGACGCCTCGAGCCATGGCAGTTATTTTCCCATGCTCGAGAGTCAGTATTGTATACATTTTATCAGCGTCTTTATAGTTTAAAGACTTCAAAACAATACCAGTAGTGTTGTACTTATTCATTAAAGACTAACTGTTATTTCTTTATCGGTAGACAACATATAGTCCACAGTCTTACCATTAACAGTCACTCTATGAAGTTCTTTATCAATACCAGGTTGCTTTTGAATTGTTAACATATATTTGTCACCTTCTACAGTGGTTGCAGGAAGATAATATTTAAATGTCATTTCTTTTGATTCGTCAGGTCCCAACTCAACATAACCGGTAAAGTAGGTTTTACCTCTAACTTCACCTTTTTCAGTTCCATCTTCAGAACCGTCCACACTTATAAATTCAGATCCAAGTGGTGTTAAAACACGAACCCAATCCTTAAATCTCTTAGCAAATAAGGTGTAGTCACCTTGTGGAGAAGTATAAGTGTATTTAATTTTTACGGTATCCACCCAACGATTGTTTTCCTTGGTTAAAGTATGATCTACAGTTTTATTTACAAACCAGTTAGTTTTATCACCACCTAAGTTTGTAGAAACAACACTTGAGTAGTCACCCTTTACAGGATCTGTGATTCTTCCAGCAAAATTATACTTTTCAACCAATGATTGAACTTCTGTATCAAACATATAAACAAGAACTTGTTTTCTTACAGCTAAATCCACACCTTTTTCAATTAATTTAGCCCATAAGTTTTTATCTGATTCAAACACATTAATAAGCATTGCTTGCATTAAATCACCCAAAACTTTTTTACGGTTAGCTTGTTCTTGAAGTTGCAACGAAGCAATCTTTTCAAGTTCTATTACCACATTTTCAGATGTGTAGGTAATTCCATTTACAGTAACGGGACCGGTTACATCTAATAGCTCTTTAATAACATTAGTATTTATGGCAATAACACCGTCAACAGCTTTTATTTCGTTTGGGTTAAGTCTGGAAGCCATATTATAAAACTTTAAGAATTGATCCATGGATTCAATAAAATCCGGGGAAGCATTCATATCACGTGTATACCAACGCTCAACTTTTAAATACTTCATGTAAGCAGCGGGTGCATCTGGAAAGTCATATGTAGCATCAATCAAATCCAAAGTATTATCAATGCTATACATATCTTTTGAAGTAAAGTCTGATTGTAATAAACCATCCATAATTTTGAAGGTGGCGTAGTTAGTCATGAAACCACCGGTAGGTCGCAGCTCTTTATCATTCTGCATGATGATCATGTAACGTTTCATCGGAGTACTAACAGCTAATATTCGAGGGAAAATGGTTAAAGCACGTTTGATGTCAGGTGCGTAATCATCAGCTTTAGATAAGGTGTTTTTTACACGCTCAATGTTATCTCTTACCTCGATGCCTCTTATAACTTTAGGATATTTTGCAGTATTAATAGGCTCGAGTTCATTACCTAAACTAGAAACTTTAGCGATAACTCCATCCATTTGACCGGCAACCTCGGGCATTATAGAAACCCATTGTTGAAATGCTTCCATTAAACCAGCGGTTTGAGGAACTTCCTGATCAGCTCTAACTTTTAAACCAGCAGCATCTGCAAAGGGTGTTACAACTTTTGATACTTCACGTAAGGCATCCACACCGTAAAACCCTGCATTTATAAAACGATCGGAATCTGAATAAAATTCATTAGCTTTAAATAAACTCATGTTTTTCACCCAACCATATTTCTCATCGCGAGCATTTCTAAGAGCAGTTAAATCTTTTTCCATTTTTTGCAAATCTTCTTCTAAAGCCACCAAATCTCTATTTTGTAGAGAAATACCTATATCAGTAGCATCGGCTTTTACAGCATTAACATTAATCATTAAGGAGTAAGCAGGGCTAACAACAGTAATGTATAAAACACTGGCAACAATACCAACAACAACTAATACAATTATGCTTGTAATACCAAGACCCTTTATAATTTTCTTTTTTCCCAATTTTTTAGTTACGGAAGCAGTAGCCGTAGGAGCACCAGTCGGTCCGCCAAAGCTCGAAATTTTATTTTTACTGCCACCCCAAAATTTAAAGTTATTCATAGATTAAAAAGCTCCTCTGCTACTTAACACCGCCAACGGTGTTTTTAAAATTATTAATAAATCATACATTATCGAACGCCTCTTTGCATATGAAGCATCTAATTTTGCTCTATCCACAAAATTAACTTGGGAACGACCGCCCACTTGCCAAGGTCCCGTTATACCTGGTTTTGCTTTCATAGCAGCATCTAAATGCTTTTCTGATTGAGGATACTTTTTGATGCGTTCGTCAATTTCAAAAAAATAATAAGCACGGGGACCTACTAAACTCATGTCACCCATCAAAACATTAAAAAATTGAGGAAGCTCATCGATACTAGTTTTTCTATAAAATTTGGCACCAGGTAAAAGACGCGGATCAGGATCAAGTTTGTAATCATTTTCTTGATATTTTTTATACCAATCAGGATGTTGTAAAAGCCATTCATGAGCATTTGGAATCATGGAACGAAACTTAAACATTCTAAAAGGTTTTTTGTCCTTACCAACTCTAGGAGGGGTGTCCGCAAAAACAGTGCCTTCCGGAGAAACCATTTTTATCCAAAGTGCCGTACACAACATTATAGGAGAAAACAGCACAATACCAACAATTGCACCAAATATATCTATTATTCTTTTAGAAAATGTATAAAAATCCATATTACGAATATAGCAGTTTTTTAATTCTATCAATAAAGACACGTTTATCAAAATCAAGGGCTCTATCTTTACAAATACTGGAACTGTAATGTTTAGCATCAAAACCCACTAAAGTCTTGGACAATGACTCAGAAGTTTGTTTATCAAAAAACACCCCTGTCTTTCCGTCTACAACTGTTTCTAAAGCCCCACCAGATCCAAAAGCAATAACAGGCTTACCACAATACATAACCTCAAGAGGAACTATTCCAAAGTCTTCACGTTGAGTATTTATTAGGGCCTCACATCCTTTGATAAGTTCAATTTTTTTAAAATCAGATACATAACCTAAAAATGTAATAAGATGGTTGTGGTTAGCTATGGATTTTAAACGATCCATATCGGGACCTTCACCTGCAATAACCAAATGTTTACCCAAAGATAAACAAGCTTGAACTGCAATATCCATTCGTTTCCAACTTGCTAATCTCGTTAAAATTAAAAAGTATGGATATTCTAAATTTGCAGGAGTAGCTTCTTCAACTAATTTTTCTACATTCATAAAGGGATGAATAATATCCACATCCAATCCATAATATTTTTTGATACGATTTTTGGAAATTATAGAATTTGTTACCAAAATATCTATACGTTTTGAAGCAAAATAATCTTCAACGCGCAATAAACTTAAAGGAATACGAATAAACTGATCCCCAAAATTTTTTAAAAAAGAAAGTTTTCCATAACGTTCGGCTTCAAAGTAATCGGAAGATTCCCAAAACATTCTTCCTGGAGTGTTCATATAACAAACATGTTTTGTATAAGGTTTCGTGTTAATAAAATGAGCATAGCGAGACGATACAGATAAAACCATATCAAATCTTGAAAAATCAAAAGTTTCTAAAGCTAAAATGTGTAAAAGAAAAATAGAATAATATCTATTTAATTTTTCAACAAAAGGAAATTTTTGTAAAAACGAAGTGTGATAAACAACTTTTTTAGTATCCAAAAGTTTTTTCCATCTTTTAGAAATAACAGTGGTGAACAACTCAGCATCACTAAATTCCTGAAGTAACGCTTCAACCACTTTTTCTGAACCACCAAATTGAATTAAATCATCACATACAATTGCAAGTTTCATAGGATTAATAACTATTTCATATTATAATCTACTTAATGAAAATTGGTCTTATCGGAAAATTATTATTAATAGATAATCCGGCGGGCGTAGAAAAATACATTTTCAATATATTTAACGCTTTAGCAAAAATAGATGATAGAAACCAATACGTGGTTTACTTTGATAAAGAACCTGACGCCAAGTTTTTTAAAAAACTAACTAACAATAATAAAAACTTTGAATATAAAGTTTTAGAAAAATCAAAAAAACCTTTTATATCGTGGACTCAAATGACATTAGCACAAGAATTATTAAAAAATCCTGTGGATGTAGTATTTTTCCCAAACGACACTGTTGCAGGAATTCCTCCATTGTTGTCACCAGAGTTTAAAGCAATTTCTATGATTCACGATTTAGGATACAAAAGTTATAACGAATACGGGAAAAAACCACTAATTAAGTTTTTACACCACTACACACTTTGGTATGTAATGTTATTTGCTAAAAAAATAATTGTACCTTCAGAATCAGTTAAAGATGATGTATTGGACGAAAAATGGTCGGGATATGATCCACATAAAATTGCTGTAATACCAGAAGCTGTGGATGAAAGATTTCATAGATACGAAAAAGAAGATATTGATAAGGTGCGGGAGAAATACAATATTGGAAAAGGAAAATACTTACACTTTATATCAACAATACAACCACGAAAAAATATTCCAAATATGATACATGGATTTGCACTGGCAATAAAACAAAATCCAAATCTTAAAAATTTAAAATTACTAATATCAGGAAAAAATGGTTGGGATTACGAAGAATCTTTAGACGCACCAAAAAAATACGGTGTGGAAGAAAATGCAATTCCACACTTCGTACTGTAATCAGCCACTTCTGCCAGTTGCTCTTCTGAAAAAGAAAATTTATTGAATATTCGCTTTGCTATCGGATTTTCATCATAATAGGTCTT
>CAYOCN010000004.1:23359-23829 GCA_964402525.1 uncultured Candidatus Saccharibacteria bacterium
AAGAATCTTTAGAAGCACCCAAAAAGTATGGTGTAGAAGATAATGTAATGTTTTTAGGAAGAACCCCAGACGAAGATTTACCAGTTATTTTGGCGGGAGCAGAAGCTTTTATAAACGTTTCATTTGAAGAAGGATTTGGATTACCAGTGGTGGAAGCAATGGCTTCGGAAGTACCACTTATAATTTCGGATATTAAAGTGTTTAGAGAAGTGGCTGAAACATACGCAACTTATGTAGATCCAAAAGATCCTCAAAACATTTGTGATGGAATAATTTCTACAACTCAAGAAAGAACAGATAAAGATCAAATAAATAGAGCAAAAGAATTTGCAAACAACTTTACTTGGGAAAAATCAGCAGAAAAGCTTTTATTGATATTTGAAAACTTGTAACAACTATCCCTTTAAAACTTTATTAAAGATATCCAAAGAATTAGTAAACCAGGTTTACGTAAATATGCAGGTTCATCA
>CAYOCN010000005.1:0-2511 GCA_964402525.1 uncultured Candidatus Saccharibacteria bacterium
TTGGCTCACCCCAGTAACGTTGTCTTGAGAATACCCAGTCTCTAATACGATAAATAATTTTGGATTTCCCTTTTCCTTCAGCTTCTAAACGTTGGGTAATTTCTTTTTTAAAATCTTCTGCCAATAAACCATCATATTTACCACTATTAATCATTTTGTCGTCTTTTATGACAGCAACTATGTCTATTCCATACTTTTTAGCAAAATCCCCGTCACGGTCATCGTGGGCGGGTACAGCCATAATAGAACCGGTCCCATAGTCCATTAATACATAATCGGATATGTAAACTGGAATTTTGGTATCTATTTCCGATAAAGGATGTCTCATGTAAATACCTTTTACTATCATACCGGTTTTTTCTTTGTTGGCTTGGCGCTCAATATCAGATTTGTTTTTGGCAAGCTCAATATATTCTAAAACCTCATCTTTATTTGTTATTTTCTCTAAAAACTTTTTAATAAATGGGTGTTCTGGCGCTAAAACCGCAAAAGTAACACCGTATAAGGTGTCGGGTCGTGTGGTAAAAACTTGAATACTATCTAAAAGTGCATCTTCTGTATCAAAAGTTTCAAAATCTATTAAAGCACCTTCACTTTTACCAATCCAGTTAGATTGAGCGGCTTTTATGGATTCAGGAAAATCTACAGTCTCTAAACCTTGTAATAGTTTTTCAGCGTATTGAGGCATTTTTAAAGCCCACTGTTTAAACATTTTCTTTTCTACAGGGTATTCACCACGTTCTGATATTTTATTTCCATTTTTATCAGTTAAAACCTCTTCTTCGGCTAGTACAGTACGTAACTGTGCACACCACCAAATGGGCATTTCTTTGTATTCGGCCAATCCTGCTTTGTGTAATTGTAAAAATATCCATTGAGTCCATTTATAATATTCTGGGTCAGTTGTATTTATTTCGCGATTCCAGTCGATACTGTAACCCATACGTAAAATGGATTCTTTGTAGTGAACAATTATATCTTTTGTGCTTACAGCAGGATTTATTCCGGTTTTTACCGCATAATTTTCGGCGGGTAGCCCAAAAGCATCCCAACCAATAGGAAACATAACGTTGTAACCTTTCATTCTAAGGTAGCGAGAATACACATCTGGCACGGTAAAACGCATCATATGACCTGCGTGAAGGGCTTTTCCTGATGGATAAGGAAATTCAGCTAAAATAAACTTTTTAGGCTTTGGCGAAAAATCCACAGCCTCATAAAGGTTTTCTTTATGCCATAGTTCTTTCCATTTATTTTCAGTTTTTTTGTGATCGTAGTTTTGCATACTTGAAATTTAATTGATTTTATAATATATTGCATCATATGGCAAAGAAAAAAGGAAATAGAATTTTGATAGCTTTAGAATGCACGGAAACGGGCAGACGAACCTATGTCACTCAAAAGAATAGGATCAATACTACAGAAAAGCTAAAAATCAAAAAATATAACCCTGCATTAAAAAAGCATACTCTTCACAAAGAAATCGAACGACTTAAGTAAAATATTTGTGTATTTGATAATTGCGTATTAAAGTCCTGCGGAAGTTTATTAAACTGCCGAGATTTATTTAATGCAAAATAAACACAAAAGCTTTGCCAAAACTTTAGAAAAAGCACTTACGAGCGAAAAAATTCACTTAGATTTTCCACTTAAAAATTTCACAACATTAAAAATTGGTGGTCCTGCAGATACGTTTTGCGTAATATCCTCAAAAAAAGATTTAGTAACCGCTTTAAAATTAGCTAAAGAGAATGAAGTACCGATTACTGTTTTAGGTGGTGGGTCTAATGTATTAATTGCTGATGAAGGTATTAGGGGATTGGTTATTAAAAATGCAACTAATGGGGTGGGTGTGCAAGAGAAACATTTACATGGACTCATAGAACTTCCTAAAGTGGCTTCTAGTTGGATTCCCGTTACAGGTGCCACAACAAAAGATTTAGAGTATGACGAGTCGGATAAACCACATATACACGTAAAAATGGAAACTGGAGCTATTTTACAAAAACAAATTTATGAATTAATAGATCAAGGAATAACAGGATTACATTGGTTTTCCGGAATTCCGGGAACAGTTGGTGGAGCACTCATAAATAACATTCATAGCGGTACTCATCACTTTAGTGACTTTATAGAGAATGTGGAAATTTTTGAAATGAAAACAGGTTTGATAAAAGAATTAGATTTGGCTGAATTACAGATGGGTTATGATAAAAGTTATTTTAGACAATCAAAAGATACAGCACTTGAAATAACCTTTAGATTATTCAAAGGGGATACGGATCGTGCTAAATATACAGCAGAAGAATGGTTTAAACGAAAAAAATTTCAACCAAGAAATTCTCCGGGATGCACCTTTTTAAATATTTCAAATGCAGATAAAGAACGTTTAAATATTCCCACTACTAGCACTGGTCACGTAATTGAACATTTGTTAAAGTTAACAAACTTACGTGTAGGTGATGCAGGTATTTCTCCTGCACACCACAATTTTATAGTTAATTTTGGCAA
>CAYOCN010000005.1:2611-20198 GCA_964402525.1 uncultured Candidatus Saccharibacteria bacterium
AATTACGAAAAAATAGAAATATCATGTAAAAACGTAAATTCATATGAAGTGGACAAAGAGCTTGGAAATTTAATAAGAGCCTCCATTATGTTTGCTGGTCCTCTATTAGTTCGGTTTGGAAAAGCTCGTATACCACTACCAGGTGGATGTGTTCTTGGAAAAAGATCAATTTCGGCTCACATAGACTCATTTAACAAAGTTGGTATAAAAACTGAAGTAGGGGATGGCTACGTAGAATTTACAGCTCCAAAGCCACCACAAAAAGAATACGTTATTTGGCAAATGGAGGCTTCGGTTACTGGTACTGAGAACTTGGTGATGTATTGTGCTGGCACAAATTCAACATTCACTATAACTAACGCGGCATCAGAACCTCATGTAACACAACTTTTAAATTTGTTAAAAGATATGGGTGCAAAAATTGAAGGCATAGAATCAAACAGAGTTGTCATTTCAGGAGTTAAACCACTAAAAAGTGGTACGTTTGTTCCAGAACCAGACTTTGTTGATGTTGGAGGTTTAATTGTTGCCACAGCTTTAACCAGAGGAAAGATTACTTTAAAAAATACAAATATACCTAATGTAGTAGACGGTTTAATTCAAACTTTTGAAAAATTTAATATAGAAATCACAAAAGTTGGAAAAGATCTGATAGTTAATGGCGACCATGATTTGATTATCGATCCAATTGAATCGGGGTTTCCAATGGCAGGTCCTACTTTACCAAAAATGTCACCAGGGCCTTGGCCAGGATTTCCTGTGGATGTTTTACCTGTTATGGTAGCTTTAGGTACAAAAGTCCATGGAAAGATATTAATTCAAAACTGGATGTATGAAACTGGATTAGATTTTGCTAAAGAACTAAATGCTATGGGTGCTGATATTTTTGTGGCAGATCCCCAAAGAATCATATGTAATGGTCCTTGCAATTACACTGGTGGAAAAGTAATCATCCCATCAATTATTCAAGCAGCAAAAGCAATATTTTTGGTCAGTCTTGCAGATCCTGTTGAAACAACATTAGTTGGATTAGAGATACTAAAAAGAAGATATCCAAATGTAATAGAAACTTACAAACGTTTAGGCGCTGACATTATTGAGTTAGAAGGATAAATCTTTTTTCAAAGCTTTTTTAATTAAGATTTTTGCTTTTGAAGTTTTAACACTGTTAAACCAGTCTGAATTTGGTTTGGTCTTATTTTTAGAAGTTATAATTTCGACACGATCACCGTTTTGAAGTTTGTCAGTTAGTTTTTTAATTTGACCATTCACTAAACCGTTTACGGCACTGTGCCCGATAGTTCCGTGTATTTCATACGCAAAATCAATTAACGTAGAGTCTTTTGGAAGTTCCACAATGTCACCTTTTGGGGTAAACACATAAATGTATTCGGCAAAGTGATCAATCTTTATATTTCCACCTGTTTCCATAAAATTAACTTCTTTTAGCCAGTTGGTCTTTTTAGCATCTACAGATACTTTATTGCCTTGGATTAGTTGTTTACCAATCTTATAAAAGGTGTGACTAGCACGACCAAATTCATTTTCTTCATGCATTTCTCTAGTTTTTATTTGTACTTCTACTTGTAAATCTCTCTCAACTTGAAAAACATTGTGAATACTTTTGTAACCACTTTCTTTTGGATTTTGGATGTAATCGTCACGTTGATCAGGAACATCCTCCCATAATTGTTTAAAAATAGATTCCACGGTATAGCAATCTTCGAGATTACCTACAATAACTCTCAAGGCTCCAATATCGTATATATGAGAGATATCGGCAAAACCACGTTTTTCTCTGTATTTTAATAACTTTTTATAAATAGAATAAGCATGTTTAACTCGATATTCCACCAAAGAGTTAATATTATTCTCAGTTAATATTTCCAAAATAACTTTTTCTATCTCATTAAATGTTGTTAACAAAGAACTTTCGCGTGACTTTATATATTTAGTTATAAGAAAATAATCATGAGGATTTATTATTTTAAAAGCGGTGTCTTCTAAATCACGGGAGAACGAAGATAATCCTAGTATTCTAGCTATTTGTGCATAAACATATAAAGCTTTTTTAGCCACTTGTACTGCCAGTTCCTTTTCTAGTAAATGGGCGGATTTTAAATTATCAACCCTATCAGCTAATCGTATTATTAAGGCACGGGGATCAGACACCAAATTAAAATACATAGGAATAATGGATTTTTGATTTTCTTCTTTATCTAGTGAAATATTTTTTATAGTTGGTATCAAAAACTTTTTGTGTTCATTTAATAAATTCAGTGTTTCCACACCAAACATCTTTTCTATTTCAGATTCTTTGGAAGGTTCAAATTCCAAAACGTGATGCAAAACAGCTGTTATAAGAGTTGCTTCATCTTCAATATTGTATCTTTTCAAATTTTCTAAAGTATTTTCGACATGCCTATAGTAAGACACACCTGACGTTCTTTTATGACTTTTATGAAATTCTTTTGCGTATTCTTTTGCTAAATCTACTTTTGATTGCCCCATAAAATTGTAATAACAAGTTTAACTGCTATTGGGGATAAAAACCATAGTGACAATTTGGGAAATTTTGTGCATAATGGTTCGGCAATTAATAAAATTTACTTTAAGGAGAACTTATGGAAAAAAGCAAAAAAAGCCCAAATGGATTTATAAAATCCGACCCAATGTCTATAGCTATATTAATTTTGATCGTTATTGGATCATTCTTTATGGGGTCTATGTGGACCAAATTAAAATCGTATGAAAGTGGAAAAGTTGAGCAAAAAGCAGGTACAGGTGCTGATGGAAAAGTAGCAGATACTGGTAATCCAGCCGACACCACAAAAGCAGATGTTACAAAACCATCGGATGCTGACCATACAAGAGGTAATAAAAATGCAAAAATCGCATTAGTAGAATACTCTGATTTCGATTGCCCTTACTGTGCTACTTTTCACGAAACTGAAAGTAAAATAGTAAGTGAATATGGTGATAAAGTAATGTGGGTTTACAGACATTTCCCATTAGACATGCACCCAGAATCACATAAAAAAGCTGAAGCAAGTGAATGTGTATTTGCACAAGGTGGTAATGACAAGTTTTGGGAATTCTCTGATAAATTATTTAAAGAAGTTCCAAAAGTGGCTGATTTAGGACCAATTGTAACTAGCTTAGGTTTAGATGCTAATAAATTTAACGATTGTTTAACTAAAGGTGAACAAACTCAAAAAGTTAAAGATCAGTTTAACGATGGATTAAAAGCAGGAGTACAAGGAACCCCAGGAAGTCATATTATGAATATGGAAACAGGTGAAGTTACCACATTAGGTGGAGCAGTACCTTACGAAAACTTGAAACAAATGGTTGATAGTATCTTAAACAAGTAACATTGAATCGAAAAAATTAAGACCCAAGGTTTTTATAATCTTGGGTCTTTTTTGTAGAATTACCACGTAATTTTTTTCCAGTTATGTAAGGTATTATGTACTCGAAGAGGCATCCAAAAACCTAAACAACTACCATCGTCATCATAGTGGCAGGGTACTTCAACTATAGAAGTTAGGATGCTTGCACGAGTGGCAGCTATTTGAATGAGATCTCCTACAACGTAAGAACCCTGTGGATACACTTCCACAAAGATAGAATCGGTCGCCATTATAATCTCCTCTCACTTTATTCAATTTTGAATCTTTTGAAAAAAAGTCTTATTCCTTTGTTGCCTTATTCTCATCCAGTTTATATAGAATGTCCATGAGTTGCGAATAAAATCTTAAATTATGAAGCGTTGCTAACGTTAGTGACGACACATCAGTTACTTTAAACAAATGATTTATGTAACCTTTTGAAAAGTTTGAACAAGCAGAACAATCGCAAAACTGCGAAATAGGTGTGGTATCTTGGGAATATTTACCACTACCAATATATAAATAATCGTAAAAATCCAACTTCAATAATTCAACAGAAGTTAAACTTTTTGGATCCTTTTTAAAAGTGTATAAACGTTGGTGACGTGCATCACGTGTAGGTAAAACACAATCAAACATGTTGTAACTCATTTTGTAGCATAAAACGATATCACTAGGTTTTCCCACACCCATAGCATACTTTGGCTTGTCATTAGGCATTAAGTTAGCAGTGAAATTTAAAATTTCCTCCAACAAGACCCGGTTACCATCAACAGGCCAACCCCCATAGGCATAGCCATCAAACCCAATTTTTATTAATTCTTCGGCACATTTTCTACGTAATTCTTTAACGTTACCTCCTTGAACAATTGCAAATATTAAAGGTTTTTCATTTTCTGGTAGATCGGCAGTTTGTTTATCAAATTCGTATTTACATCGTTTTGCCCACCTAATAGTTCGTTCAACAGATTTTTCTTGCTCTTTAAGTGGTTGCTCTGGATCAGTACAGTCGTCTAAACACATAAGAATATCGCTGCCTAATTTAATTTGAGTATCAATACAATTTTCAGGAGTAAGCCAAATTTTTTGATTACAACCTTCCTGTTTAAACTTTATGCCTTCATCGGTTATTTTTCCGTTTTCACGATTTCGGTGAATTAATGACATAACTTGAAAACCACCTGAGTCTGTAATAATAGGTTCTTTAAAGCCAGTAAAATTGTGTAAGCCTCCAAAACCAGCTACCTTTTCAACAATTCCATCTTTCATGGCGTGGTAAGTGTTTATAACTAATCCCTGAATTTTCGATTCTGACAACATATTAGTAGGTACAGATTTAATAACCGCATGCGTTGCATCGGGAAAGAAAACAGGTAATTTTACATCTTTAGTTTTGGTTTTTAGCAATTCCACCTAGTGATATTACTAAATTTTTGACCATAATGCTAAAATGAAGGGATGGAAAAAGGAAAACTCTATATTGTAGCTACACCCATTGGTAATTTAGGGGATATGACAATACGCTCGTTGGAGGTATTAAAATCAGTGGATCTCATAGTTTCGGAAGACACTCGGGAGACTAGTAAAATTTTAAATCATTACCAAATTTCAAAACCTCAAATTTCCTACAGGGATCAGGTACACTTTAAAGTCTATCAACAAATTCTTGGATTTTTAAACGAGGGTAAAAATTTGGCGTTGGTATCAGACGGAGGAACTCCCTTAGTATCAGATCCAGGATTTAAGTTGGTAAGAGATTTAATTAAGGAAAACATTGTAATTGATTCACTTCCGGGACCATCATCGGTAATTGCCTCGTTAACATCATCGGGACTTCCCACGGATAAATTTACTTTTATTGGATTTTTACCCAAAACTAGCCACGCCAAACAAGAAATTCTTAAAAGGTACGGAGCATTGGATGCAACTTTAATAATATTTGAATCACCCTTTAGATTTAAGAAACTGATACAAGAAATTTTAGACACGTTAGGGAATCGAGAAATTTGTATTGCTAACGACCTTACTAAACTGCACGAACTATTGATACGGGGCAAAATTAGCGATATACTACCTAGTCTGTCAAAAGTTAAAGAAAAAGGAGAATTTATAATTTTGGTAGGAAAAGCTGATTTATAGACTTTATTAAAATGGATCCCATACTAACCGAAGAAAATAAACATTTAAAAAGTGTTTTACAAAAGCTGGAAGATGCTAAAGGTATTTTAAAAACAAATATTGAATCACTTGGCGCCACAACACTTGAAACCTTAAAAGACTTGAGAGATCATCCGGAATTTGGAGCAGATTTTTCCATCTTTATGGATCAACTCCAAGCAAAACACTCTGCTTTTAACTTTAAAGATAAATATAAAAGAATTGAAGAAATTGAATCGCTACTAATGGAACCTTATTTTGCTCGTATAGATTTAAATAATCATCAGGATGCTGATACAAAACCTTTGTACATTGGAAAATTTGGATACACCGAAGATAAACCCGTTATCACCGATTGGAGAGCCAAAGTAGCTTCTGTCTACTATAGATACAGGTATCCTCAAAAAGATATTTTTTATGAAACACCCTCCGGCAAAGAAACTGGAGATTTATTATTAAAAAGAACTTTCGAAATAGATGAGGGTGAACTGATAAAGTATTACAACAACGACTTACAGTTAGACGAAAATGAAACAATCACTGATAAAATCGAACAAAGAACCGGTGGCGTTTTAGAGGACATTGTTGAAACTATTCAAGAATCTCAACTTGATATTATAGAATCCGACCCACGACAAGTTACTATCGTACAAGGATGCGTTGGTAGCGGAAAAAGTACGGTGGCTATTCACAAGTTATCCCATATATTTTTTAATTTTCCAGAAGTTATACATCCTGAAAGATCTTTGTTAATAGCTAAAAGCTCAGTTTTAGTTGGCTATTTATCAACTTTATTTCCAAAACTTGGAATATTTGAAGTAACTTATAAGACATTAAGAGAGTTGGTTATAAATATAATATTTAGAGAAGAACTTAAAGTAACTTTTGATTTAGATGTACAACAAGATACCGCTAAGTTTGACTTAAAATACAAAGAAAAAATAGACGATTTAATTGAGAAAGCTCACGTTGAATATGAAGATCGCATAACAGCACTATTTGAGAGAGAAGAATTTCGATCGTTTGGCGGGTTTAAATATTCCAAAAACACTACAATTGCCCAAAACTTAAAAGAAATAACAAAAGATTTAGAAGAAGAATTAGTTTCTCAAAAAGAACAACTTAAGGAAAACCCAAACTCAGTTAAATCTTGGTTATACAAGGAAAATGTAAAAGTAATACGTAAAATATTAAGCAAATTTTACGATATATTAGAAGATTTAAGAACCACAACTTTCCTAGAAATTGTTAATCAATCAGGAATTAGTACAAAAAATAAACTTGGATATTTTGATACCTTAATGTATCTATATGTTTATGCGGAACTAATAGGATTTACTAAATATTTAAAGTTTGAATATTGTGTAGTGGACGAAGGTCAAGACTTTAGTATTTTAGAATATTCAATTCTTAAAAATTTTGTATTAAAAGGAAGATTTGCTATTTTTGGTGATTTAAATCAATCCATAAACGACGAAGGTGTAACTTCATGGGACGATATTGCTAAAGTTATAAAAGAAGCTAAACAAGCACAGGTTTTTAAGCTGGAAACAAATTATAGAAGTACAAAACCAATAATAGATTTAGCTAACAACATTTTAAAACCTTATACCAAGGATTATTTACCAAAATCTATTAATAGAGTGGGTATAGATCCGATAATTAAAACTTTAGAAAACGAAGAAACAATGTTAAAAGAATTTGAACTAGCTTTA
The DNA here is from genome assembly GCA_964402525.1 of uncultured Candidatus Saccharibacteria bacterium. GTDB lineage: Bacteria > Patescibacteriota > WWE3 > UBA101185 > UBA10185 > CAYOCN01. The sequence goes on from CAYOCN010000005.1 coordinate 9,876, forward strand.
GATGAAGATATTAAAGAACTGGATAAAAGCATTGGAATTATTTGTTTCAATGAAGATTTATTAGAAAAAGCTACAACTATTGTTAAATCTAAAAAAATACAAAAAGATCATATTATTGAATTAAATAGTAATACCCGAATCGCCTATATTCCAAAAGGAATTTACTTAACACAATTTAAAGACTGTAAAGGTTTGGAATTCGCAAAAGTTTATGTAATTGGTTTAAATATGGAGAAGATAAAAACCTTTAAACAAGCGAAAGAAGCTTTTGTATCTGTAACAAGGGCTATGAATGAAGTACATATTTTTGGTATAACTAAATAGATGCGTATATTTAATTTTTTCAAAAAGCATAGTTTATTTACTTTGCTAGCAGTAATTACCATTTTCTTAAGATTAACGAACTTAGGATATTCAGACTATCAAGGTGACGAAATTAAAGCATTATTTTTACCAGAAGCGGGTATTTCAATTCCAGATTTCTTGCTAGACCAACGAAAAGGTCCTATGCAATTTTTAATTACTTATTTAACACGCTTGGCAGATCCTAACTATAGCAATGAATTATTAAATAGATTACCTTTTGCCATTGCGGGAATACTAGCTGTTTTATTTTTTTATAAGTTTATACAAAACACTTTTAAAAATGAAAAAATGGCATTCTTTGCTTCATTTTTTATGGCAACTTGTGGGTTTTTCTTGGCATTCTCACGAATAGTTCAATATCAATCATTTGTAATATTATTTATGGTTTTATCCCTATATTTTCTACAAAGAAAAGATATTTTTGGAGGATTACTGTTTTGGGCGCTGTCAATTCTATCTCACTACGATGGGATTTTCATAGCACCGTTGGTTTTTTACTTTATATATGTGTGGTTTAAGGAATATGGAAAAACGAAAATACTAACCTTTGTATTATCTGGACTATTTGCCACAACCCTTTTAGCATCCTTTTATGTTCCATTTGCAGTAACACTTACAAAAGCTACAACTGACTATTGGCAAGGAAGAATCTCTGGAGATGTTTCGGGTAAATTATCAAGTTCTTCCCATTTATTTAGCGTATATCAACCAATATATGTAATACATATTTATAGGGCATTGTTTATACTAGGATTTTCGTTTTTAGCTTTAGGTATATTAAAAAAATATTCTGGTAAAAAAACTCCAAAATGGGTAAAAAACCTTTCAGAAATAACTGAATTGCCCGAACTATTTTTTGTATTTATCTGGTTTTTAGTGGCTTTCTTATTTATGGAAGTATTTGTATATGTACCAGGAACTCACATATATACCTATTTAGTACCTGTTTTTATAATTATGGCCTATGGGATACACATGGCAATTCAAATTATTAAAAAAGTTTTAAAATCAGAAATATATGTAGCGGTAGCAGTATTTGCTATATCAGCAGTATTTTTATTTATAACACTTCAATCCTATGCAATTTTTGTTGAAAATAAATCGGAATATCCTTGGGAAGATGAAAAATTCTTACTTTGGACATTACCAAAACCTTCAGCCACATATCATTTAAGTTTATTTGGTTTTCCTTACTACAGAAACTGGGAGGGCATTGCTAACTTCGTGAGAGCAAAACAAGCAAAAGCTTACTCAACAAATGAAAGAGTAACTATTTCAAGATATTATCTTCCCATAGAAAAAATCGGAAACAAATCAACACTATATGTATACATAAGAAGTCCTCAAAGCTTTGAAGATAAAATAACTTACGAAATAGCCGCAAAAATAGCGCAAACACAACAACCGGAATACGTATTTACAAAAAATGGTATTGAAATGGTGGAGATTTATACATATCCTCCTGAGGTACCAACTACAAAAACCAATTAGAAAGTATCACAATAAAGTGGTACATTGTAGGGATGCTTATGAAAAAGAAATGGATAAAAAGAACAATACTAGGATTAATAATATTTGGTGCCTTTTTTGGTTACTATAAATATCAAAATAGAGATGGAGTAAAAACAATACAAATTAAAAAAGTAGAAATTCAAAAGAAACAAGTAATAAAAACTGTTTCAGCTAGCGGTGAGATAAAATCTAACAAAGAAGCGTCACTATCATTTAATGCAACAGGAAGAATACTATCTGTAAACGTTAAAAAGAATGATATTGTGAAAAAAGGTCAACTTATTGCTCAATTAGATAACACAAGTGTGTATCAAACAATACAATCCTATAAAGACTCACGGGATATGGCCATATTAGAGAAAGATTTATTTGTGGAACAATATGATGAAAATAGAAAAGCTACAGGTGGTGGAACTGAATACGATATAAAATTAAGAAAACTTAACGAAGCAGTAAGTCAGGCAGAAGCTAATTATAAAGGTAGTGTATCCACAGCAACAAATACATATATTTACGCACCCTTTGACGGAACAATAATTGATGTTACTAAGGAAAATGGTGAAACAGCAACAAATTCTGAAATGGTAGCTAAAATAGCAGACCTTAACAATGTAATGTTTGAAATAGCATTAGACCAAGAAGACTATGGCTTTGTAAAAACAGACCAAAAAATTGAGGTCACGTTAGATGCTTTTGATGCTGTATCTTTAAATGGAAAGATTAAAACACTTCCCTTATATGCAAATGGTGGTAGTACTTCAAATTTTAAAATTGAAATATATTTAGATACACAAAAAGACATACCAACACTACTGGGAATGACTGGAGATGCCAAAATAACAGTACAGGATAGTGAAAAAGAAACAGACGCGTTAATGTATGATGAGGTGTTTTTTGACAATGACAATAATCCATATGTTTGGGTGGTAAATAATAACCTAATAGAAAAACAAGCTATTGAGATTGGGATTGAAGGTGATGTTTATACCCAGATACTCACAAAAATAGATAAACCTATTATCGTTGGACTTAACAACGACGTAGAAATAAAAGAAGGCTACAAAGCTAATATAATGAAATAGCATGAAAAAATCAGTATTAAAAGCGACGAATGTTAAAAAAATATACAAAATAGGTGATGAAGAAATAGCTGCTCTAAGAGGAGTTTCACTAGAAATATTTGAAGGAGAATTTGTAGCAATAGTTGGTAAATCAGGATCAGGAAAATCAACAATGATGCATATTTTGGGTTTACTAGACACACCTACTTCAGGAGAAATTATTTTAAACGGTACAAATACCACAAAATTTAAAGAAAAGGAGTTGGCTAAAATTAGAAATCACGAAATTGGTTTTGTTTTTCAATCATTTAACTTATTAAAAAGAACTTCAACGTTAGATAATGTAATACTTCCTTTAAAGTATAGTAATGTACCAAAAGAACAGTGGAAACCTAAAGCTATGGAAATGATAAACCTTGTGGGTTTAACAGACAGAATCCACAACAAATCCAACGAGTTATCGGGTGGACAAAAACAACGTGTAGCAATTGCGCGAGCCCTAATAAACGATCATTCTATAATATTAGCGGATGAACCAACGGGAAATCTCGACTCTAAAACTGGAGATGAGATAGTGGGAATGTTTCAAAAACTAAACAAAGAAGGAAAAACTATTATATTAGTTACCCACGATGAGGATTTAGCTAAAATTGCCCAAAGACAAATCGTATTAAAAGACGGATTAGTCGTAAAACAGTAATGTTGCTTGAAACCTTTTATACAGCTTTAAGATCTTTATCTTTAAACAAAGCACGAACTTTTTTAACTATGCTTGGTGTAATCATTGGAGTATTTTCAGTTATATCTTTAGTGTCTTTAGTAAAAGGTGTACAAAACTTTGTAGTAGATAGATTTAACTCACTTGGATCAAATTTAATATTTGTGTCTCCTGGAAGATCTGGATTTAATGCAGACCCTTCGTATGCTTTTACAAACAACAAATTAGATGTAAAAAATGCAAAGGCAATTGAACAATACGCAGCAGGATATATTGAAGCAGTTACACCCACAATAAGAATTGGTAAAACATTGCAATACAAAAATAATAAATTTTACACAACAATCAGCAGTGGAAACTACCAAATGTTTAACATTACAAATTTTGAAATAGACAAAGGACGTTTTTTCACAAAGGTAGAAGAAGATACAAAGTCTAATGTCATTATTTTAGGTCCCAAAGCCAAAACCGAATTATTTGGTCAAACAACTGCCTTAGGGAATAGTGTAAAAATAGACAAAGATACCTTTAAGGTAATAGGGATAACCAAATCAAAAGGATCACGCGCAGACGACATGGCCTTTATACCCTATACAGCCGTTCAAAACAGTTTAAATGTAAAACAAATATCGGGCTTGGCAATAAAAGCTAAAAACCCAGATAACATAGACATAACAATGAAAAAAGTGGAACTTGGATTACTTAGCCAATTAAAACACGATGACTTTACAGTACTATCCCAAAAAGATGTAATAGCTTCCGCCCAAAAGATTTTAGGTGTTTTAGGAATTGGCTTAACAGCAGTAGCAGGAATTTCATTATTGGTTGGTGGTATTGGAATTATGAATATTATGCTTGTTTCCGTTACCGAAAGAACTAGTGAAATTGGACTACGCAAAGCTTTGGGTGCTACACCATTTAATATAGCAATTCAATTTATATTAGAAGCAATAGTTATAAGTTTAACCGGTGGTTTAATTGGATTATTATTGGGGTGGCTATTAACCATTGCCACTAAATCAATTTTACGATCCGAAGTTCCTTTGTGGGCAATACCTTTGGGATTAGGATTTTCTGTGGTTGTGGGATTAATATTTGGAACATATCCTGCAGTTCAAGCCGCTAAAAAAGAACCAATCGAAGCATTGAGGTACGAATAAAATGCATATATTAGAAACAACAAAAACTTCATTAGGTAACTTAGTATCAAACAAAATACGAACCTTTCTAACAACACTTGGAGTAATAATTGGAGTGTTTGCGGTGGTAACTTTAATTTCACTAGTTAAAGGTGTACAAAATTATGTAACAGATCAGTTTTCCGCATTAGGTTCCAATTTAGTATTTGTTTACCCTGGAAGTGGGGGAATAAGTCAGGACCCTGCAATTGCATTTACAAGCAATAAACTTGGGAAAAAACATATTGATCTTTTAAACCAATACGTACCAGAACATATCCAAAGTACGAGTCCTAATATAAGTCTTGGTAAAACTGTAAAATACAAAACTGTTTCCTACTATGGACTTATAAATGGTGTGGGAAGTGAATATGGACAAATTTCTAACGTAGAAACATCAGAAGGAAGATTTTTTAACAAAGAAGAAGAAATCGGAAAACAAAAAGTTGCAGTAATAGGGGTAAACGTAAAAAAAGATATATTTGGTGCAAACACAAACGCAGTAGGAAAGGAAATAAAAATAGATAAAGCATCCTATAAAGTTGTAGGTGTTATGAAACAAAAAAGCTCTGATTTTGATGAACAATTACTTATTCCATACACCACGGTAGAAACAGACTTTGGTGTAAAACAATACTCTCTTATAACAGTTAAATTAAAAGACGGAGAAAATATTGACACTGCCGCTAGAGAAATCGAAATAGCAATGTTAAACGACTTAAAAAGTGATGAGTACACCATTTACACTCAAAAAGATTTACTAAACTCCATTCAAAGCATTTTGGATATACTAACAATTGCATTAGGCGCGGTAGCAGGAATTTCATTATTGGTCGGTGGTATTGGAATCATGAATATTATGCTTGTTTCCGTTACCGAAAGAATTAGAGAAATTGGATTAAGAAAAGCACTTGGCGCAACTTCATGGAATATCGCAATTCAATTTATGATTGAATCTATAACACTTAGCTTAATAGGAGGCACTGTAGGACTGTTACTAGGCTGGGGCGGCACATTAATCGCTCAAAACTGGATTAGAGCTGAAATAACACCGTGGGCTGTAATATTAGCTTTTGGCTTTTCAGTATTTGTTGGTGTGGTATTTGGAACTTATCCCGCAGTACAAGCCAGTAAAAAAGATCCAATCGAAGCTTTAAGATACGAATAATTTAAAATTTAATTGGTTTTAACTAATTTTAAATCGTAAACATCATTATCAGCTAAATAAATATCACCAATTTTATTAGTTATATCTTCAGAACCTTTGTAAACTTTCCAAACAAAACCACTTGGAGTTTTTTGTTTGTAAACATCATCTATAACAATTTTATCGGTGTAGTTTGTTTGTTCATAAAACAAATCATCTTTTTTTCTAAGAGTATTTAAAAGATCTAAAACAGAATCCTGATTTTCAAGTCTAATGTTATAAGATTTTGTGGTTACATTATTAAATACATTTAGAACCACTTTGGTGGGTTTAAGTTCAAATACATCTTTTTTGGTGTTATCTTTTTGAGTCAAATTAAAATTTCCATTTTTCAAGACATTTCTAATATAAAAGCCACCACCAATTAAAAATATTATGTAGCCCAATATTAATAAGTTTTTAGGATTTCTAAGCATGACATAATTTTAACAGATATTTTAGTGTATAATTTCGGTTATCGGTGTCTGCTCCCATAGCTCAGCGGATTAGAGCACTTCGCTTCGAACGAAGGGGTCGGGGGTTCAAATCCCTCTGGGGGCACCATTATACTTAATGAACGAAGTGAATTTAGTAGAATGGGGTGCAAGAGGAGCGTAGCGACGAGTTGCCACCAATTGACTTAGCGAATGTAATGAGCTTAGTCAGTTGGGGTGCCTTTGAAAGAGGCCACCATTGAGCGCAGGCGAAGGAAGCGAGGTCGACTGTCGCAATAGTAATAGCGAACAAGTGATCAAGTCCCTCTAGACATAAAATATCTAAATAGGTATATTGTATTTATGGGTGATATTATTAAAACTTATAATTTAAGTTTTGCAGAAAAGATAAAACCTAATAAAAAAATCCTTAAAAGAAGTAATTACTCTAAAACAAATATAAAAAAAGCTCTGGAATCAATAAGAAGAGTGCAAATCATACTTAACGAGGAAGAATCTGCCCAGATAAGTACTAATGTTACATTCGGCAGAATTAGATAAAAAAATTGAAAATAAATACCTATATCTAGATACCAATTTTTTGTCGTATCTTTTTTATAATGGATCAGCTTTCAAAGATTTTATAACCCTTACAGAGAATAGATGCCACATACTGATTGTAAATACCACCAAATTTGAATTTCTAAGAGATATTCATATACCAAAAATACGAATTGAGATGGAAAAGTTTATTCTTAACGAAATGTTCTATCCTGCAATTGAACACTCTGATTTGCATATAGAACAAGAAAAAATTGCAATGGTACTTTCCAAAATATATTCAATTAATATGAGAGGAAAGGGAGTTTCTTATGTGGACCTTTTATTAGGAGCACATCTTGCATACTATTATAAACAGCAAAATCGAATCCTAATAACGCAAAATATAAATGATTTTCCATCTTATGTTTTTGATCCAATAGGAACAATATCTTTCGAAAGCACCGGTAAAAGTGAAACAAGTACATTCTGGTTTCTTACATTTAATATAAAAAATTTTGAACATTCATGTATTCGATTAGCAAATGCGGATAAACAATACAAGGAAGAATTATCAGCTATGGACGTTAATAATATAGAATTTTAAACTAACTTAACAAAACTTTGCACCAAACCCTTAATCTCCTCAAAATCATCCGTAGCCATTAACTTAACTCGCAAATCTTTGGCACCATCAAAACCATTAACATAAATCTTAAAAAACTTTTTCAAAATATTTGTCTTTTTAGAATCACCCCAAGTTTTTTGATACAAATTAATGTGATCCAAAAGTAAATTCAATTTAACTTCCACACTATGTTCTTTTGGTGAATTCTTATCAAACACCCATAAATCATTAAAAATACCACGACCAATCATAACGCCGTCTACACCAAATTCATTACACTTAGCCACAGCTTCCTCATAACTTGCAACATCACCATTTCCAATAATTAAAGTGTCCACACCCATTTTATTTCTTAATTCCACAACTTTTGCAATTTCATCCCAATGTGTTGGAACTTGAGACATTTCTTTAGCTGTCCTACCATGAACTGTAATAGCTGCTAAATCCTGCTTTAACAAAAATCCCAACCAATTTTCGGTATCAATCTTTTTAAGTCCAATACGTGTTTTTACACTAACAGGAATTTTACTGTTAACACCTTCTTTAACCGCTTTTATTATTTCCGTTACTAATTCAGTTTGATTTATTAAGGCGGAACCAGAACCAGATTTTATAACGTTTCTTTGAGGGCAACCCATATTTATGTCAACACCATCGAATTTTAATTCTTTAACAAGTTGTGCAGTTTTATAAAAGTTTTCTGGTTTAATACCCCATATTTGAGCAACCACAGGTCGTTCATTTTCATTAAGCATTAATCTTCTTATTTGGCTTTCACGCCCATCGCTGCAAATGGCTTCACAGTTGGTAAATTCAGTAAAAAACACATCAGGACGTGCAGTTTTATTAACAATCGATCTAAAAACAACATCGGTTACATCGTCCATTGGCGCCAAAATCGTAAAGTTTTTATTTAAATGTTTCCAAAAATTCTTCAAATTATTCATAATTGACCTTATTATATCATTGCTATCACAATCAATAACTATATTCCAAGGAACTTTTGGGTATTAAATCAACATAAAACACACCTTAAAAATAGGTTGCTACAACAACCAAAAACACCTGTATTTACAAATGCATTATTGACTTTTTTTACCATAAACATATAAAATTTAATAGACGATGATAAGCAAAACTGCCCTAGAAAATTTATTAAATTTAGCAAGAAATTATAAGCATCTTGTGTTGCAACAGGATGTTTTTTCATTTTAAGGAGGTGAATCATAATGCCAGTAAAGAAAAAAGCCGCTAAAAAAGCCGTAAAAAAGACAACAACAAAAAAGAAAGCTTCTAAAAAGAAATAGTTTTCTTGATGTAATTAGACAACTGTTGTCTAGTTGTTAAACCAACGACCGAAGTAAAACCGGTCGTTGTGTTTTTTTGTAAGCAAAACATGCTATTATTTCTAAAGAAACTTAAAAATTTCACGAAAGGAATTTAAAAATGACCGGATACGTAGCTAACATTCAAGAAGAAACCCTTCAAAACGAAAACTTTAGAAAAGTATTATACACAGGACAACACTGTCAGCTAGTTGTAATGACATTACGACCAACTCAAGACATTGGTATGGAAGTACATGACACAGTAGATCAATTCATTAGAATTGAAAATGGAATAGGAAAAGCAATTTTAAACGGTGAGGAAAATGAAATATCAGACGATTTTGCAGTTATAATTCCAGCGGGAGTACAACATAACATTGTAAATACATCAACAACAGACGATATGAAACTTTACACAATATATTCCCCTGCAAACCACCCAGAAGGGACTGTTCACGTAACAAAGGACGATGCTGTGGCTGCTGAAGCCGAAGAGCATGCCAAGTAACAACGAAAAAATATTAATATTTGGTGAAGGTCAAATTGGTAATTTATATAAAAATTATTTTGACTCTAATCATGTTGAAGCTATTTTATCCAAAGTTGACATAACAAAAACTGATGAAGTAGAAAGCGAAATTACCACTGTTAAGCCAACGGTGGTAATAAACACCGCTGCCGTGACCAACTTGGAATGGTGTGAAAAAAATAAACTTGAAACATTTCATATTAACGTTTTAGGTGCAGAAAACCTTGCTAAAAGTTGTGATGATCACAACGTGTATTTCATTCATTTTTCCAGCGGTTGCATATTTGAAAGTGTGGATGAAAACGATATAAAAACCGAAACCTCTCAACCACAACCCGCATCTTATTACGCTTGGACAAAGGTATGGTCGGAAAACATGATTAAGTACAGAAGAACCGACAACTTTAAATATTTAATATTGCGGCCACGACAACCCATTTCTGCAGAAGTTAACTACAAAAATATGCTTGTGAAGTTTTTAACATTTACCAAGTTTATTGACACTCCAAACACCGGAACCGACTTAGAAGATTTAATGGGTTGGACATCGGAATTAATTGAAAAACGTTTTGTAGGGGTTCTTAACGTGGCAAACGACGGGTGGACAACACCCTATGAGATTGGATTATTACTTAAAAAACATGTATTACCGAGTTTAACTATTGAAAAAATAGAAAAAGCCGAATTAGACAAAATGACACCGGTAAAACGTGTTGATGCAGTTTTAGATGTAACACTGCTAAAAAGTCTGGTAAAAAAAGTTAAACCTTATAGGCAACGTTTAGAAGAAACTGTTAAAAAACTAGGAGAAAACTTTAAAGTGGCTGACAAAAAACTAATAGA